>JAQGNH010000155.1 GCA_028291945.1 Betaproteobacteria bacterium | reverse complement strand
GCGATTGCACGAGACGCTCTGCGATTCGTGCACGCAGGCGCGACATCGGAACACGCTGCTCCGGACGATCTCCGAGACGTGTTAGATCGACGGCTGGCGCCGGTGCTCGCTGAGGCACCGGCTGCTGTTGAGGCGACGGCGCAGACGCAGGCAATTGCGACGCGGGCTGGGCTCCGCCCTGGATCACCTGCAGCACGTCGCCCTTGGTGACGCGGCCACCGCGCCCCGTACCCGGGATCGCTGTGGTGTCTACATTTTTCTCGGCCGCGAGCTTTTGCGCGGAGGGCATTGCGCTCACTGCCGCCCCGGCTTGTGGTTGGGGCGCCGCTTTCGCCTGGGCAACAGGAGCTGGCGCAGCAGGAGCAGGTGCAGCCGCCGGCTGCGCTGCAGGCGCTCCGGCAGGCTTGGCCGCTGTCGTATCGATCTGTGCGATCACCTCGTTGCTCGTGACGGTGCCGCCGTCGCCTTTGACGATCTTGAGCAGCACGCCGGACTCCGGTGCCGGCGTTTCGAGCACGACCTTGTCCGTCTCGATGTCGACGAGATTTTCGTCCCGGTTGACGTACTGGCCCGCCTGCTTATGCCAGTTGAGCCGCGTCGCCTCTGCCACGGACTCCGACAGCTGAGGCACTTTCACTTCCACTAACATGATTGCATCCTAATTGTGATGCCCACGCGCATCAGGGCGAAGGCTCCTGAAATTCCCGGTCACTTTCCGCGTGAAGCGTCTTCGATGAGGGCGTCTCGATACCACATGTTTAATAGTCCTCGCCTGCGAGCAACGGCTTCGGCTGCTGCGCGAGCACGCGCGGTTCAGTGCCGGCCGCAAGCGTGAGCGCCTGCTCGACGAGTGCTTTCTGCTGCTCGTCGTGCAGCTGCTTGTAGCCTGCTGCCGGAGATGCGGATGATTCGCGGCCCGCGTAAAAAAGCTTCTGGTGCGGCAGCAGATGCCGCAGCAGATAGTGCTGAATCCGGTGCCATGCGCCCTGGTTGCGCGGCTCTTCCTGGCACCAGACGATTTCGGTCGCGTTCTTGTAGCGGTCGATCTGCGCCTGCATATCCTCGTGCGGAAACGGATAGAGTTGCGCGATGCGCACCAGCGGAATGTTCTTGATGCCGCGCGCTTTGCGGCCGTTACGCAAGTCGTAATAAACCTTACCGCTGCAAAAGACCACGCGCGTCACTTTGGACGCATCGATGTCCTGCGCGTCCCAGTCCTCGTTGATCGGGCGAAACTTGTCGTTCGCAAATTCCTCGAGGGGAGAGACCGACTCCTTGTGCCGTAGCAGGCTTTTGGGCGTGAAAATGATGAGCGGCTTACGATAGGGTCGGATCATCTGCCGGCGCAGCAGATAATAGAGTTGCACCGGCGTAGCCGGAACGCACACCTGCATGTTGTAGTCGGCGCAAAGCTGCAGGTAGCGTTCGATGCGTCCCGAGGAATGCTCGGGCCCTTGCCCTTCGTATCCGTGTGGGAGCAACATGACGAGCCCGCACATGCGGCCCCATTTCACTTCACCCGCCGCGATGAACTGGTCAATCACGACCTGCGCGCCATTCGCGAAATCGCCGAACTGTGCTTCCCAGAGCACCAACTCGTTCGGACTCGAAGTCGCGTAGCCGTATTCGAAACCGACTACGCCGGCTTCTGAAAGAAACGAGTCGATGACGAGGAAATCGCCCTGCTTGTCACTGACGTGCTGCAGCGGAATGTAGGTACCCTGATCCCAGCGCTCCCGGTTCTGATCGTGCAGCACGGCGTGCCGGTGAAAGAACGTGCCGCGGCCGCTGTCCTGCCCGGAAAGACGGACCGAGTAGCCTTCCTGGAGCAGAGTAGCAAAGGCGAGGTGCTCAGCCATGCCCCAGTCGAGCGGGAGCTCTCCGCGTGCCATGGCGCGCCTGTCCTCCATGATCTTCTGCACGCGCGGATGAAGCTTGAAGTTCTCAGGCACGGTCGTGATGCGGTCTGCGAGCTTCTTCAAAGTTTCGAGCGGCAAACGCGTGTCATCGCGCTCGTTCCACTTGCTGCCCTTGTAGCGGCTCCAGTCGATCTCGAACGGCGGTTTGTAGTTCGACAGTATCGTCTTGTTCGTGTGGTAGCCGCCGTCCAGCGCTTTGCGGAACGTCGCGATCATTTCCTCCGCTTCCTGCTGCGTGATCACGCCTTCCTTTACGAGCTTGTCCGCGTAGAGCTTGCGCGTGGTGGGAAGCTTGGCGATGCGCTTGTACATGAGCGGCTGAGTGACCATCGGCTCGTCCTGCTCGTTGTGCCCAAGCCGGCGATAACACACGAGGTCGATCACGACATCGCGATGGAACTGCATGCGATAGTCGAGCCCGATTTCAGTCACCAGGCACACGGCTTCGGGATCGTCGCCGTTCACGTGGAAGATAGGTACTTCCAGCATCTTGGCGACGTCGGTGCAGTAGAGCGTCGATCGCGCGTCGCGGGGATCTGACGTCGTGAATCCGATCTGGTTGTTGACGACGATATGAACCGTTCCACCCGTGCCGTACCCGCGTGTCTGCGCGAGGTTCAGTGTTTCCTGGATGATGCCCTGCCCCGCAAAAGAGGCATCGCCGTGTATGAGCACGGGAAGCACCTGGTCTCCCGTCAGATCGCGCCGGCGATGCTGACGCGCGCGCACCGAGCCCTCGACCACCGGATCGACGATTTCCAGATGCGAGGGATTGAAAGCGAGCGTAACGTGCATCGGCCCGCCCGGCGTCATGATGTTGGACGAGAAGCCCATGTGGTACTTGACGTCCCCGACCAGCAGATTGGGATCGTGCTCGCCTTCGAACTCGGCAAAGAGATTCTTCGGCATCTTGCCGAGCGTATTCACGAGCACGTTCAGCCGCCCACGGTGGGCCATGCCGATCACGAGCTCCTGTACACCGGCCTTTCCGGCGCGCTGCATCAACACATCGAGCTCGGGGATCAGCGACTCACCGCCTTCTCCAGAGAAGCGCTTCTGGCCGACGTAGCGTGTATGCATGTACTTCTCGAGCGTCTCGGCTGCAGTGACCCGCTCGAGGATGTGCTTCTTAAACTCAACGTCGTATTGCGGCGTCGACCGGATCGACTCGAGGCGCTCCTGAACCCAGCGCTTCTGAGTCATGTCCGTCATGTACATGTACTCGACACCGATAGTGCGGCAGTAAGTGTCCTTCAGAAACTGCAGAATCTCGCGCAGCGTGCCTTCACGCTTCCATACCAGCGTTCCGGTACGGAAAGCCGTGTCCATGTCGGCCTCAGTGAGGCCGTAAAATCCCGGATCGAGCTCCGGAATGTTCGGTTTCTCCGCACGGCCCAGCGGGTCGACATCTGCAAGGCGCACACCTAGCGTGCGGTAAGCGGTGATCAGCTGAAAGACTGCGAACTGCTTTTCACTGGCCTGAGGCTGTGTGCTTTCGGCTTGCGCTGCGGGACGCCTGTTCTTCGCGAGATCGATGAAGCGCTGCTGCACTTCGTCGTGCGACACGTCGCGCGGACCGTCGTCGAGACGCTGTAGCTCATCGAAATAGCTGCGCCAGCGCGGCTCGACCGACTGCGGATCCTTAAGATAGGACTCGTACAGGCCTTCGATGAACGGCGCGTTCGAACCGAAGAGATAGGAGTTGCCGAGGAATTCTTTCATCATGATGGCGGTGCTCTATAGATGACCACAAAGGACACAAAGGGACACGAAGGAAAACGACATCTTTACTACCGCATCAAACATCTCACCCGAGCTGCATGGTGAATGGTTGAGCAAACGTCGCGTTGCGCGGTGCTCCTTCGCGTCTAGGCTTGTCGCTTTTCCTTTGTGTCCTTCGTGTCCTTCGTGGTGAACGGCTGTCGACACCTACTTCCGCTTTTCGACCGGCACGAAATCCCGCGTCGTCGGCCCGGTGAACAGCTGTCGCGGACGGTTCAGCTTGGAGTCCGGATCGCTGAACATCTCGTTCCACTGCGCGATCCAGCCCACCGTCCGCGCCAGCGCGAAAATGGCGGTGAAGAGCGGCACGGGGATTCCCAGCGCCTTGTAAACGACGCCCGAATAGAAGTCGACATTCGGATAGAGCTTGCGCTTGATGAAGTAGTCGTCTTCCAGCGCGACTTTCTCGAGGGCCATCGCGAGCTTGAAGAGCTTGTCGTCTTTCAGATCGAGCTCTTCGAGCACCTCGTGGCACGTCTTCTGGATGATGCGCGCGCGCGGATCGTAGTTCTTGTATACGCGGTGGCCGAAGCCCATCAGCATCGAGTGGTCTTCCCTGTCTTTCACGCGTTTGATGAACTCGGGGATGTGTTTCGCGTCGCCGATCTGATCGAGCATCTTCAGCACGGCTTCGTTCGCTCCCCCGTGCGCAGGGCCCCACAGGCTTGCGACGCCTGCAGCGATGCACGCGAACGGGTTGGCGCCGGTCGAGCCGGCAAGCCGCACCGTGGACGTGGACGCATTCTGCTCGTGATCCGCGTGCAGGATCAGAATGCGTTCCATCGCCCGGGTGAGCACGGGGTTCGGCTTCCATTCTTCACACGGCGTGCCGAACGTCATGTACAGGAAGTTCTCGACATAGGAGAGCGAGTTCTTCGGATACATGAAAGGCTGGCCGACGTTGTACTTGTACGTCATGGCCGTAATGGTCGGAAGCTTCGCGATCAGACGAAATGCGGAGATGTCGCGGCTGCGCGGATCGTTGATGTCGATCGAGTCGTGATAGAACGCCGATAGCGCGCCGATCACGCCGCACAGCACTGCCATCGGATGTGCGTCGCGGCGAAAGCCGCTATAAAAACGCGAGAGCTGCTCATGGACCATCGTGTGGTGTACGACGATGTCGACGAACTGTTCGAGCTGCTGCTTGTTGGGCAGCTCCCCGTTCAGGATCAGATAAGCCACCTCGAGAAAGCTGCAGCGCTCGGCAAGCTGCTCGATCGGGTAGCCGCGGTAAAGAAGAATGCCCTCGTCACCATCGATGTAGGTGATCTTCGAACGCGTGCTTGCAGTGGACAGATAACCCGGGTCATAGGTGAACATGCCGGTCTTCGCATAGAGCGCCCGTACGTCGATCACCTCGGGTCCCATCGTGCCGCCCAGCACGGGGAAGTCTACCGACGGCTTGCCGTCGCTGAAGGACAGGGTTGCGAGTTTTTCCGCCATGAACGTTCTCCGGTTTCGTAAGCTGATGACAGTTGTCTATGCTGCGATTGATGTGTTCACAGTACGCATGAGCCCAACGAGCTCGCGCTCGTCAGCCTCAGCAGGCTCCTGGTGGCCCATGACGAAATCCAGCAGCTCTGGATCGGGCCGTTCGAGCAGCGCACACAATGCTTCGACCTTACGCGGATCGAGGGTTGCAAAATCGCGCTCCAGGAAAGCATTGAGCACGAGATCGAGCTCGAGCATACCGCGCCTGCAGCGCCAGCGGACGCGATCGAGCGTGGGATTCCTCGGGCTCATAGCGCGCGCTTGACCATGAGGTCGCGGATCTTGTTGATTGCCGCCGTCGGATTGAGGCCTTTGGGGCATACGTCAGCGCAATTCATGATCGAATGGCAACGGAACAAACGATACGGATCCTCGAGATTATCCAGTCGATCGTTGGTCGCGAGATCGCGCGTGTCGGCAATGAAGCGGTAGGCCCACAACAATCCGGCTGGCCCAACGAACTTGTCCGGGTTCCACCAGAAGGACGGACACGCCGTCGAGCAGCACGCGCACAGTATGCATTCGTAGAGCCCGTTGAGCTCATCCCGATCTTCAGGTGACTGCAGCCTTTCGCGCTCGGGAGGCGGCGTCTCGTTCTTCACGTACGGCTCGATCGAGTGATACTGTTTGAAGAACTGCGACATGTCGACGATGAGATCGCGGATGATCGGCAAGCCTGGCAGCGGGCGAATAACGATCGGCTCCTTGATCTCCGTGATCTTCGTGATGCACGCCAGGCGGTTCTTGCCGTTCACGTTCATTGCATCGGAGCCGCACACGCCTTCGCGACACGAGCGGCGGAAAGAGAACGTATCGTCGTGCTCCTTGATGCGCACCAGGGCATCGAGCAGCATGCGGTCGGTCGGCTCGAGCGGGATGTCGTAATCCTGCATGCGAGGTTTCGCGTCGACGTCGGGGTTATACCTGTAGATCGAAAAACGCATTAAGTCTCCGTACAGCGTGATTCGTGACTCGTGATTCGCGCGCGAGATAGATACTCATCTAAGCTTTGTAGAATGTTTTAACGACTCACGGATCACGAATTAATAGACACGGGCCTTGGGCTCGAACGATTCCACCGACAACGGCTTCAACTTCACGGGCTTGTAGTCAAGGCGATTGCCTTCCTTGAACCAGAGCGTGTGCTTGAGCCAGTTCACGTCGTCGCGCTCGTGATGATCGCTGCGGTCGTGTGCCCCGCGGCTTTCCTTGCGGGCGTCGGCAGAGATCATCGTCGACAGCGCGGTCTCGACCAGGTTATCAAGCTCGAGCGCTTCGACGCGCGCCGTATTGAAAACCCGGCTCTTGTCCTTGATGAACGTGCGCTGCGAGCGCAACGCGATGTCCTTCATCATACGCACGCCTTCGGCAAGACCGTCAGGAAAGCGGAAAACCCCGCAATGCAACTGCATCGTGCGGCGCAAATCGGCGCCGACCCTGGCGATGGTTTCGCCCGACGTTGCCGAATCGAGCCGCGCCAGCCGGGCAAGCGTCGCATCGCCCGCGTCTTTGGGCAGGTCCTGTTGCGATCCACTGTTCGCTTCGAGATCCGCGATGATCGTCTCACCGGATGCTTTGCCAAAGACGAGCAGATCCAGGAGCGAATTGGTGCCGAGCCGGTTTGCGCCGTGCACTGAAACGCACGAGCACTCACCAGCGGCGTACAGGCCGCGGACGGTCGTTTCCCCGCCGCGTCCGTCAGGCACCACGACTTGGCCCTGATAATTGGTGGGTATGCCGCCCATTTGGTAATGACACGTGGGCACGACCGGAATCGGATCGGTCACCGGATCGACGTTCGCGAACTTCTTCGCAATCTCGCGAATGCCGGGCAAGCGCTTGTCGATCACTTCGGCGCCCAGGTGATCGAGCTTGAGCAGGATGTAATCGCCATCCTTCCCTGCGCCGCGGCCTTCCTTGATCTCGGTTGCCATCGCGCGCGACACGACGTCGCGGCTTGCGAGATCCTTAACGGTCGGTGCGTAGCGCTCCATAAAGCGCTCGCCGTTCTTGTTCAGAAGAAAGCCGCCTTCCCCGCGCACACCTTCGGTGATGAGGACGCCCGCACCGGCCACGCCGGTCGGATGAAATTGCCAGAATTCCATGTCTTCCAGAGGAATACCCGCGCGTGCTGCCATGCCCAGGCCATCGCCCGTATTGATGAACGCGTTGGTGCTTGCTGCATAGATGCGGCCTGCTCCGCCAGTTGCAAGCAACGTCGCCTTCGCCTGCAGGATCATCACTTCGCCCGTTTCCATCTCGAGCGCAACGACGCCCAGCACGTCACCCTCGCTGTTGCGTATCAGATCGAGCGCCATCCATTCGACGAAAAACTGAGTGTGCGCGCGCACGTTGCGCTGATACAGCGTGTGGAGCATTGCGTGGCCGGTGCGATCGGCAGCCGCGCACGCACGCTTTACGGGCCGCTCGCCGTAATTGCTCGTGTGACCGCCAAACGGACGCTGATAGATCTTGCCGTTATCGAGGCGGTCGAACGGCATGCCGTAGTGTTCGAGCTCGACCACCACTTCGACCGCTTTACGGCACATGAATTCAATCGCGTCCTGATCCCCGAGATAATCCGAACCCTTGACGGTGTCGTACATATGCCAATGCCAGTTGTCGGGCTCATCGTTCCCGAGCGAAGCCGAAACACCGCCCTGCGCGGCGACAGTATGCGAACGCGTCGGAAAGACTTTGGACAACACCGCCACGCGCAAATTCGCTTCAGCGAGCTCGAGCGCAGCGCGCATTCCGGATCCGCCTGCACCCACGACGATCGCATCGAACTGTCTTTTAGCAATCGCCATGTCCTACGCACCCCACAATATCTGTACCGCCCACACGCCGTAAGCGACGAGGGCGAGGATCACCAGGACATAGAGGACGAGCCGCAGGCCGGTGCTCTGGATGTAATCCATGAAAATGTTGCGCACGCCGACCCACGCGTGCAGCAGCAGCGACAGCACGAAAAGCACCGTTGCATAGCGCATCAGCGGTCTTTCCCAGAGCGCTTTCCAGTGCTCGTAGTCCAGCGCAGGCAATTTGAGAATGGTGGCGAGCAGCAAAAGCGTATAGACGAGCATGACAACTGCCGTCACGCGTTGCATAAGCCACCCGCGCCACCCGTAGTGCGCACCGATGACTTCGCGCCCTACCATAACAGCGCCGCGATCACGAGCGTGAGCCCCAGGCTCAGCACGAGCACAGCGAAAGCGCTCGCGCGCGCTTTCGGCAAATCGATGCCGAGGCGCAGATCGAGTCCAAGGTGCCGTAGTCCTGCAAACGTGTGATGCAGATAAGCCCACACGAGGCCCAGCGTCACCAGCTTCGCGAGCGGATGGCCGAGGAGCGCTTTCACGTCAGCGAAGGACTCGGGTGAAGCAAGGCTTCGGTCGAGCCCTTTCAGGAACAGCCAGAGAAAAAGAAACAGCACGGCGCCACTGATGCGATGCAGGATCGACACGACTGCCGGAACCGGCTGGCGTATCTGGAACAGATTCAGGTACTTTGGTCTCGCGTTGGCCATCAAGAATGCTTTCGTCTAGGAATCAGACCGACTCAGAACCGTATGTACGTATGGGAAGAGCGGGAGCTGAGCAAAATGGATGAAGAGAGTAGCTGGCGGCCGCCCGGTGACGGGGAAATCCTCGCCGCCCGACGGGCAAGTGACGTTATGCGGGCTGCGCCTCGATCAGGGCCCGCTGTCGTGCTGCCGCTCATGACAGCTTGCTCCAATCCATCGCGCTTAACGGCAAGTCTTGCTCTTGTAAGATATGCAATTTTAGCAGTTTCGCTGCATTGGCGAAACGGCGACTTGGTTTACTGTCGCCTTCAGCCGGGTTTGATCGAGACGCATTCATGCCTGCGAAGATCGCGACATGGCGATTCGCATAATGCCTTTGAAAACAGGGGCGTTCGGTTGACCGCCCAAAGCGCTCCCGAGTATGATCGAAGGTTGCAATAGCACGCGAGCGTCAGTGTTTCTCCTCGCCCGCCCCGCGGCGCGTCCGCGATAGCAGACCCAGGCAAACCATACACACCTCCAGGAGTTTTTTGAGATGAAACGACCCATGCGCGTCGCAGTGACAGGAGCCGCCGGACAGATCGGCTACAGCCTGCTGTTCCGGATCGCGAGCGGCGAAATGCTCGGCAAAGACCAGCCCGTCACATTGCAGCTTCTGGAGATTCCGGACGAGAAGGCGCAGAAGGCGCTCAAGGGCGTGATCATGGAGCTTGATGATTGTGCATTTCCGCTTCTCGAGCGCGTCGTGCCTACTGCCGATCCGAAAGTCGCGTTCAAAGATGTGGACGTTGCTCTTCTCGTCGGCGCGCGTCCGCGCGGCCCGGGAATGGAGCGGAAGGACCTGCTCGAGGCGAATGGCAAGATCTTCGGTCCGCAAGGTCAGGCTCTGTCGGAAGGTGCTAGCCGCGACGTGAAAGTGCTCGTCGTCGGCAATCCTGCGAATACGAACTGCCTCATCGCCATGAAAAACGCACCGCAGCTGAAGCCCTCCAACTTCACGGCAATGATGCGGCTCGATCACAATCGCTCGCTCAGCCAGATCGCACAGAAACTCGGCAAGCCGGTGTCCACGGTGCGCAAGATGATCGTCTGGGGCAATCACTCGGCCACGCAATATCCCGATATCTTCCAGGCCGAAGTCGAAGGTAAGAAAGTTTGGCCGATGATCAACGACATGAACTGGCTGGAGAAAGAATTCATTCCCACGATCCAGCAGCGCGGTGCGGCGATCATTCAGGCTCGAGGCTTATCCTCCGCAGCGAGCGCGGCGAGCGCGGCCATGGATCATGTTCGCAACTGGATCTCCGGCACCCCGGCCGGCGATTGGGTCAGCATGGGCGTTCCCGCCGATGGCAGTTATGGAATCCCCGAAGGCGTAATCTACGGCTATCCGGCGACATGTCGCGACGGTCGGTACCAGATCGTGCAAGGCCTCGAGATCAGCGAGTTCAGCAAAGCGCGCATGCAGGCCTCGCTGAAGGAGCTCCAGGAAGAACGCGACGCGATCAAGCAGCTGCTTGGCTGAGTTTTCGAAAGGCGTGATCCGTGATTCGTGATTCGTGACCCGGTGAATAACACCATGTCGGCTCGGATAGCTCTACGGAATGAAGCATCGGGTTTTAAACAACGCATGTGGGCGCATCGAATCACAAATCACGGATCACGAATCACGAATCACGCACTTTGATCTTCGGCTCACGAATCACGGCTCACCGATCACGCACTTGAAACCTCGGCTGACAAATCACGGATCACGCAGTTAAACAAGAGAGGCGGCTGTCCCCCGGACCCCGCCTCTTTTTACACCCCAAGGAGCGGACATGAGCGCGAACGAAGCGTCCTCCACCACCAAAGCGAAGAAGTCTGTTGCCCTCTCCGGCATTGCTGCAGGCACCACTGCACTCTCTACGGTCGGGCGTACCGGCAATGATCTGCATTACCGGGGCTACGACATACTGGAAATAGCCGAGAGGGCCGAGTTCGAGGAGATCGCCTATCTGCTGATCCACGGCAAGCTGCCGAATCGAGCTGAGGTCGCCAACTACAAGTCGAAGCTGAAGCAGCTGCGAGGCGTTCCCGCTTCCGTGCGCAACGCGCTCGAGCAGATACCCGCCGGGGCGCATCCGATGGACGTGATGCGCACCGCTTGTTCGGCGCTGGGCACTGCACTGCCGGAGAAAGAAGATCACAACTTGCCGGGTGCGCGCGACATCGCTGATCGTCTGATCGCGTGCTTCGGTTCGATGCTGCTCTATTGGTATCACTACAGCACGAATGGCCGCCGCATCGAAGTGCAGACGGACGATGACTCCATCGGCGGTCACTTTCTGCATCTGCTGCATGGCAAGCCGCCGAAAGCTGATTTAGTTCGTGCCATGCATACCTCGCTCATTCTCTACGCCGAACACGAATTCAATGCATCGACCTTTGCGGCGCGCGTGATTGCCGGAACGGGCTCGGACATGTACTCGGCGATCACCGGAGCAATCGGTGCCCTGCGGGGGCCGAAGCACGGAGGCGCGAACGAAGTGGGTTTCGAAGTGATGAACCGCTACGAAACACCCGATGACGCCGAAAAAGACATCGTGGACCGCGTCCGCAACAAGGAAACGGTCATCGGCTTCGGTCACCCGGTTTATACGATTGCGGATCCGCGCAACAAGATCATCAAGGAAGTCGCCCGCACACTGTCGGAGGACACGGCAGACATGAAAATGTTCGATGTCGCAGATCGCATCGAGTCGGTCATGATGCGCGAAAAAAAGATGTTCGCGAATCTGGACTGGTTCTCCGCGGTGTCATACAACAAGATGGGCATTCCGACGCCCATGTTTACGCCCATATTCGTGATTGCCCGCACGAGCGGGTGGGCAGCGCACGTGATCGAGCAGCGGATCGACAACAAGATCATCCGGCCCACGGCGGTTTACACCGGCCCGGAGGGCCGCCACTTCGTGCCCCTCGAGGACCGCTGATCGTGAGCACCGCGGTTTCCAACATCCGCCCGCAGCCGGACCAGGTCCTTGTCGACATCGCCAAGTACGTCGCCACCTATCAGATCGAGAGCGCCGAAGCGTACAACACCGCGCGGCTGTGTCTCATGGACACGCTCGGCTGCGGGCTCGAAGCCCTCACCTACCCGGCCTGCACGAAACTGCTCGGACCCATTGTCCCAGGTACCGTAGTACCTAATGGTGCGAAGGTGCCTGGGACCTCCTACCAGCTCGATCCGGTGATGGCGGCGTTCAACATCGGCACGATCATCCGCTGGCTCGATTTCAACGACACCTGGCTTGCGGCCGAATGGGGACACCCGTCCGACAACCTCGGCGGCATCCTGGCGACAGCAGACTGGTTGTCTCGCACGCGTGTCGCGGCAGGCAAGCCCCCCCTCGTGATGCGCGACGTGCTGACCGGCATGATCAAGGCGCACGAACTTCAGGGCATCATCGCGCTCGAAAACAGTTTCAATCGCGTGGGTCTCGATCACGTGGTGCTCGTGAAAGTGGCCACGACGGCCGTCGTCGCAAACATGCTGGGCGGCACACACGACGAGATCGTGAATGCGGTTTCGAATGCATGGATCGATGGGCAGTCGTTGCGCACGTACCGGCACGCGCCGAATGCAGGTTCACGCAAGTCCTGGGCCGCGGGCGATGCTACGAGCCGCGGCGTGCGCCTCGCGCTGATGGCCTTGAAAGGCGAGATGGGCTATCCGTCGGCGCTCACCGCAAACATGTGGGGTTTCTACGACGTGCTCTTCAAAGGCAAGCCTTTCACCATCGCGCGTCCGTACGGCTCGTACGTGATGGAGAACGTGCTGTTCAAGATTTCGTTTCCCGCCGAATTCCACGCACAAACCGCCGTTGAATGCGCCGTGGCGCTGCACACGCACGTACGCGACCGGCTGCAGGACATCGAGAAGATCGTCATTACGACGCACGAATCGGCGATACGTATCATCGATAAGAAAGGTCCCCTCCACAACCCTGCAGACCGTGACCATTGCATTCAGTACATGATCGCCGTGGGTCTGATGAAAGGCGGTCTTACCGCCGCGGATTACGAGGACGACGTCGCAGCCGATCCGCGAATCGATACTTTGCGCAACAAAATGGAATGCGTTGAAGACAAGGCATGGACGCGCGAGTACCTCGATCCAGAGAAACGCTCGATCGCGAACGCCGTGCAGGTCTTCTTCAAGGACGGGACCAGCACGCAGAAGGTGGGTGTCGAGTATCCGATCGGCCATCGCCGCCGGCGCAAGGACGGCATTCCTCTGCTCGAGCTCAAGTTCCGGACGAATCTCGCGCGTCGCTTCGCCGCGAAACAGCAGAACGCGATTCTAGAAGTGTGCAGTCACGCGAAGGTGCTGGAAGCAATGCTGGTCAATGAGTTCGTGGATCTGTTCGTGATCTGAGGTCGAAGTGACGAGATGACCAGGTGACGGAGTGACCGTGATGATGCTCATGCGTATATTTAAGTTTGTCGCGTTGCTTGCGCTTTTGCCTTTGGCCGCGAGTGCGGCTGAGACGCGCGACGCAGCCAGCTTCTTCAACCTGAACATGGGGGATTTGAAGACCGAGCTTGCAGACGCGCGGCAGGAGGGCAAGAAAGCCGTGCTTCTCATGTTCGAGCAGGAAGGCTGCCCCGGCTGTCTCTACATGAAGCGCAACATCCTGAACCGGAAAGACGTGCAGGACTACTATCGTGCGAATTTCGCGAGTCTCTCGATCGATATCTGGAGCTCGGTCCCAGTGCGCGACTTTGCCGATCGCGAGCAGACCGAGAAAGCGTTCGCCCAGACCTTGAAGGTCAAAGGCACGCCGACGTTTGTCTTTTACGATCTTTCCGGGCGCGAAGCGACACGCGTTCTCGGCACGATAGAAACGCCCGACGAATTCCTGCTGCTCGGCCAGTTCGTGGCGAGCGGCGCTTACAAGACGCGCACCTTTGCGCAGTACAAACGCGACAAACCGACCCTAAAAGGCTCCTGACGCCATGCCACACAATCTTTTCAGCTCGTTGAAAGACCTGCCCCTGCCCTCGGGCCGCAAAGGAAAGTACTACGCACTTCCCGCCCTTGAAGCAGCAGGCCTCGGCAGAATCTCACGCATGCCGTACTCGCTGCGGATCGTGCTCGAATCGGTGCTGCGCAACTGCGACGGGAAGCGCGTCACCGAAGAACACGTACGTGAGCTCGCCGCCTGGAAACCCAACGAGTCGCGCAGCGCTGAGATCCCGTTCGTGCTCGCGCGAATCCTGCTCCAGGACATGGCCGGCTTTCCTGCGTTGAACGACTTCGCCGCCATGCGTAATGCAGCTCAGCGACTCGGCGGTCAGCCCAGCCGCATCGAGCCGCTCGTACCGGTCGATCTCGTGGTCGATCATTCGGTCGAAGTTGATGTCAGCGGACAACCGGATGCCGTTCAGCGCAACATGGAAATCGAATTCCAGCGCAATGGCGAGCGCTACGCGTTCCTCAAATGGGGCAAGCAGGCTTTCCAGGGCATTCGCATCGTTCCGCCGGGAAATGGCATCGTGCACCAGGTGAACCTGGAGTACCTTGCGCGCGGTGTTTGGGACAAAGACGGCATTTACTATCCGGACACGCTCGTAGGCACGGACTCGCACACGACCATGGTGAACGGGATCGGTGTCGTCGGTTGGGGCGTAGGCGGCATCGAAGCTGAAGCCGGCATGCTTGGGCAGCCAATTTATTTCCTCACGCCGGACGTCGTCGGCGTTCATATGAGCGGGAAGCTGCGCGAAGGCGTGACGGCGACCGATCTGGTACTGACCGTCACCGAGCTGCTGCGCAAAAACAAAGTCGTGGGCCAGTTCGTGGAGTACTTCGGTGAAGGTGCCGCCTCTTTGACGGGCACCGACCGCGCGGTGGTCGCCAATATGTCGCCCGATTACGGCGCCACGATCGGCTTTTTCGGTGTCGACGACAAGACGATCCAGTATCTGCGCACGACCGGCCGACCGGCTGAGCTCGTCGAAGCCGTTGAAACCTACTTCAAAGCACAAGGCATGTTCGGAATTCCCCGCAAAGGTGAAATCGACTACACACGCGTGATCGAGCTCGACCTGTTAACGGTCGTTCCGAGTGTCTCGGGCCCGAAATTTCCACAGGATCGAATCGACCTGCCGAAAATCAAAAGCCGCTTCGAGACGCTGTTCTCGAAGCCGCCCGCGGATCGCGGTTACGGCAAAGCCGCCGCCGACCTCGACAAGCGTGTCACAACCCAGCGGCCGGAGACGCGAGCAGGGCTCGGGTCTAAGGAGCAGCCCGGACCCTTAGATGTGGGTCACGGCGATGTGCTCATCGCCGCCATCACCTCGTGCACGAATACATCCAACCCGAACGCGATGCTCGCAGCGGGCCTGCTCGCCAAGAAAGCCGTGGAGAAAGGTCTCACGGTCAGCCCGCGAGTGAAGACGTCGCTCGCCCCGGGGTCCAAAGTCGTAACCGCATACTTGCGCGATGCAGGCCTCCTGCCTTACCTCGAGCAGCTTGGGTACCACGTCGTCGCCTACGGCTGCACGACGTGCATGGGCAACGCCGGGCCGCTCGACGAAGCGCTCGAAGATGCAGTGGTCAAAAACGATATCGTCGCGTGTGCAGTGTTGTCCGGCAACCGTAACTTCGAAGCGCGCGTGCATCAGAGCCTGAAAGCCAATTTCCTGATGAGCCCGCCGCTCGTCGTCGCGTTCGCGCTGGCGGGAACGGTCCGCCTCGACACGGACAAGGATCCCATCGGAACAGGCAAAGACGGAAAGCCGGTTTATCTGAAAGACATCTGGCCGAACGACGCCGAAATCGGCGCTGCGCTCAAGTTCGCAAACGACGCCGACAAATTCCGTCGCGAGTACGGTGATCTTGCGGGCGCGAAGCAGCTTTGGGACGCGATACCTGAAAGCAAAGGCGCGGTGTTCCAGTACGATCCAAAATCCACGTACATCCTCGAGCCGCCATTTTTCGAAGGGGTCGGGCTGAAGCCGAGCAAAGTGACGGACGTCAAAGGCGCGCGTGCGCTCGGCATCTACGGTGACTCACTGACTACGGACCACATCAGCCCCGTCGCGCCTATCAAGCCTACGTCTCCGGCCGGCCAATGGCTGGTCGAGCACAAGGCGCGCGAGATGAACACGTTCGGCGCACGGCGCTGCAATCATGAGGTCATGGTACGCGGCGCATTCGCGAACGTTCGCATCAAGAACCTGATGGCGCGCGGCACTGAAGGCGGCGTGACGCTGCACCAGCCGAGCGGTGAACAGATGGGCGTCCACGACGCAGCCGAGCGTTATCGTAAAGAAAGGGTGCCGCTGGTGGTTTTTGCCGGTGAGGAGTACGGCACCGGTTCTTCCCGGGACTGGGCAGCGAAAGGGCCGCAGCTTCTCGGTGTGAAGTTCGTCGTAGCGCGAGGTTTCGAGCGCATCCATAGGACCAATCTGATCATGATGGGCATTCTGCCGTGCCAGTTCAAAGGCACCGACAGCGTGGCCTCGCTCGGCATCGACGGAACCGAAACGTTCGATCTCACCGGCGTCGAGGGTGATCTCAAACCGGTTCAGGACGTGACACTCACTATCCGGCGCAAAGACGGCAGCACGAAAAAGGCTACAGTTACGCTGCGTGCCGACACACCGATCGAGATCGAGTATCTCAGACATGGTGGGATCCTGCCCTACGTGCTGCGCGAGATCATGTCCGCCACGGCGTAGCCGTCGCGGACATGATCCGCGCAATGCGCCGGAACACGAACAGAGAGAAACCCAAGGTTTCTCTCCGTAACCTCTCTTCCTAAGGGTTTGCGGAGCCGTACGTTTCCAGGCTGGGATTCGGGCTCGCGCATTACGCAACGCTGTCGGCTAGAATCCGCCAGACGCTTCACCCGCGGAGAGCAGTCCTTTGCAGCCGGTCGCACGGTTTGAGATCTACTACACGCAGTATCTGGACGAATCGGGGCGCGTTACTCAGCCCTTTCCGGAGTTTGCGCAGGACACGGCACAGCTCATAGACCTCTATCGCTGGATGGGACTGATGCGCACGTACGACGCGAAGGCGATCGCGTTGCAGCGCACCGGCCAGCTCGGCACGTACGCGCCCATCCTCGGGCAGGAAGCCATACAGGCCGGGGTGGGCTCGGCGATGCGCTCCGATGACGTCTTCCTGATGACCTACCGCGAGCAAGGCATACAGCTTATGCGCGGCGTCACCATGAAAGAGCTTTTCCTCTATTGGAGCGGTGACGAGCGCGGCAGCGACTACAGCGGGCCACGCGGCGATTTTCCGATCTGCATCACTATCGGCGCTCAGGCAACACACGCCGCCGGGGCCGCGTATGCGATCAAGCTGCGGCGCCAGAAGCGCGCTGTCGTTTGCGCGATCGGCGACGGGGCCACTTCGAAAGGCGATTTCTACGAAGGCATGAACGCAGCCGGCACATGGAAGCTGCCGCTCGTTTTCCTGGTTACCAACAATCAGTGGGCTATCTCGGTACCGCGAGGGGCTCAGACCGCAGCCGAGACACTCGCGCAAAAAGCGATTGCAGCCGGAATTCCATGCGAGCAGGTGGATGGAAACGATCTCATTGCAGTGCGCCAGGTGATGGATCAGGCACTCACCAAAGCGCGTAATGGCGAAGGTCCTGCGCTCATCGAAGCGCTGAGCTATCGACTGTCAGACCACACGACAGCCGACGATGCGAGCCGCTATCGCAGCGCTGACGAGGTCGCCGATGCGTGGAAGCGCGAGCCCATCTCACGCGTGCGCAACTATCTCACAGGGCTCGGCGCGTGGGACAAGACGCGCGAAGAGGCGCTTCTGAAAGACTGCAACGAGCGGGTGCAAACAGCCGTTCAGGAGTACACCGCCACACCCTTGCCTAAACCCGCAGCCATGTTCGAGCATCTGTACGAAACGTTACCTTCCGCGCTCGAACCCCAGCGCGCCGAGCTGGACCTGAACGGAGATGCCGGTGGCGCAGATCACGCTGGTTGAAGCGATCAATCGGGCGCTCGCGACCGAGATGGAGCGCGACTCCGATGTGGTGATCATGGGCCAGGACGTCGGCAAGGATGGCGGTGTTTTCCGTGCCACAGTGGGTCTCACAGATCGCTTCGGACCCGAGCGCGTGATGGACACGCCGCTCGCTGAAGCGATGATCGCGGGCATGGCGATCGGCATGGCGGTCGAAGGATTGAAGCCCGTTGCAGAGATTCAATTCTCGGGTTTCGCATATACCACCATCGATCAGATCCTCAATCACGCAGGCCGCATGCGCTACCGGACACGCGGACGCATGAGCTGCCCGCTCGTGCTGCGCACGCCGTGCGGCGCCGGCATACACGCGCCCGAGCATCATTCGGAAAGCCCGGAGGCCATGTTCGCGCACATGCCCGGCATACGCGTGGTCTACCCCTCCTCTCCGCGTCGGGCCTACGGTCTGTTGCTCGCGTCGATACGTGATCCAGACCCGGTCGTATTCTGCGAGCCGACGCGGCTGTACAGATTATTCCGCGAAGAGGTTGAGGATGATGCGACCGCGCTGCCGCTCGACACCTGCTTCACGCTGCGCGAAGGCACGGACGTGACACTGGTGACATGGGGTGGCATGGTTCACGAGACACTCGGCGCTGCGGACGCGCTTGCGGAGTTGGGATATGCCGCCGAGGTGATCGACGTTGCAACGCTGAAGCCCTACGACCTCGACACGATACTCGCATCGGTTGGGCGCACGGGACGCTGCGTAGTCGTGTCCGAAGCGCCGCGTACGGCTGGCTTCGCATCCGAGATTGCTGCGTCCGTCTCAGAGCAGGGCCTGCTTTCGCTGATGGCGCCGGTTCAACGCGTGACCGGCTACGACACCGTCGTGCCGCTCGCGCGGCTCGAGAAATACTACATACCGAGTGTTGAGCGGATCGTCGCCGGGGCGCGCAGAGCGATCGAGTTTTCATAAGGTCCACACGATGAAGATCTTCAAGCTTCCGGATCTCGGCGAAGGCCTGCAAGAGGCCGAAATCGTCCAGTGGCACGTGAAGGCGGGGGACGCCGTAAAGACAGATCAGCCGATGGTATCAGTGGAAACCGCGAAAGCGATCGTGGACATCCCGGCGCCGTACGATGGAAAAATCGCGCGCACCTACGGCAGCCCGGGGGATATCGCCCACATCGGCGCACCACTCGTCGGCTTCGAGGGTGAAGGTGAGGATGCCGGCACGGTCGTCGGCCATGTCGAAGTCGGCCAGAAGCCTGCTCGCGAGGCGCCCCTCGGTGCGGCCCCGGCGGCCACCGCGGCAGGCATCAAGGCCACTCCGGCGGTGCGCGTGCTTGCGCGCAAGCTCAATGTCGATCTGGCAATGGTCACGCCAACGGGCTCCGATGGAATGATCACTGCGGGCGACGTTCAGCGCGCTGCGCGCATTCTCTCCGAGACCGGGCCTATCGAGCTCCTGCGCGGAGTGCGACGTGCGATGGCGCAGAACATGATGCTCGCGAATTCCGAAGTGGCTTCCGCGACCATCATGGACGATGCCGACATTTATGCGTGGGAAGCCGGCTCGAACGTCATGCTGCGTCTTATCCGCGCGATCGTAGCCGGATGCAAAGCAGAACCTTCGCTCAATGCGTGGTACGACAGCCAGCGCATCGGCCGCTGGGTCGTAAAGAAAGTGGATCTCGGCATAGCGGTCGACGCCCCTGACGGTCTGCTGGTACCGGTGCTGCGCAACGTCGGCGAGCGGGACGTCGACGATATCAAGACGGGTCTGGACAACCTCGTACGTGATGCACGCGCCCGCAAAGTCCCGCCGGAAGAGCTGCGGGGCCACACGATTACGTTGTCGAATTACGGGACGATTGCAGGGCGTTACGCCTCTCCCGTCGTCGTTCCACCGACAGTTGCGATCGTTGGCGCCGGTCGCATTCGCGACGCCGTCGTCGTGCATGACGGTATGCCGGCCGTCCACCGCGTAGTGCCCCTATCCCTTACGTTCGATCACCGCGCCGTGTCCGGAGGCGAAGCCGGGCGCTTTCTGGCTGCCATGATCTCGGACCTGCACAAACCGGGATAATCAGCGGGTGTCGGTAGCCTTGGTGCAGGCGCCGCGCCGGCTTCGGCGCGTATGTACGAGCCAAATGTGCGTTGGTTGAATCATTTAGCTGCCGCACTCACCAACCGACATTAATAACTCGACGTATCGTCACGTCGAGTTCTCTTACACGCGTTCTTTAGAAAAAAGCGGCGTGCACCGGCAAGTTACTGACTCCCCGCACTTCCTTCGTACTGGCATGATCGATGCTTGCTGATGCGGGTTGCTCGTCGAGGGAGAGCAACGCAGGACACATAAGAAGAAATCTCGAACGCCATCCGGCTTTGGGAAGCGATCGTGCTATTGCTCGAACACGCATCAGCCGCATTCCACATCGCGATCGTGCGAATGCCAGCGGCTGTACGTGCTCGGACATGCGTTCGCCTGCTTTCTGTCTAACGCGTCCAAAAGAGCGCGTCGCGACATCGGATTTCTCGAAGCACGCGTTCCCAAGCGCCGGCGATCTTTCTTCGACATTTGCGCCCCATGTCATTCAAGGCGAAAAAAACGCCACACGCGGTTGATGCGTCGGACTCCATCAGCCGTACGCGACTGCGACTCAGACTGAACCTGCATGTGCGCTGGGTTTGGGAGCTCGTGGACGGGGACAATCATATAGTGAACTGTTCGTCGGAGGACTTCGCGACCCGTCGCGAGTGTGAGCTCGATGCAAAAAGACATGGCTTCCGCCCCGTCCTGAGGTCAGCAGTGGAGCTCACCAAGATGCGTCGAAAGGTAGGTTTGAGCCAGACCGATTTCTGGGAACGCGTGGGGGTCACGCAGTCTGGTGGATCACGTTACGAACAGGGACGGGTTATTCGCAAGCCTCTGCGCATGCTCCTCATGTTGGCCTATGGCAGCGAGAAGGAACGCGAACGGGTAGTGCGCCAACTCGCGAAGCTGCGACCGGCACCCGAGAAGGAAAATCGCTAGCTCGCCGGTTTGGGGCAGTCGTATACACGCGGACGCCGGGCGAACAGTGCGCCTTCCAAGATCCTTTCTGATTGGCATTGTCGGCTTTGCGGACCCAGCATGCCGGTGCAATCCTCGAGAAATTTCACACGACGGTGGCGAAGATCGGCGCAGAGGGGCACAAGGGGCAGTGCGGCCTCGTTCGGCCGCACGCCACCCTGCTTAGTTGTCGATCGGACCGCCCCTCGCAGGAAACCCGTCGTGCGCCGCGAGACCCAGCTTCTCCTGAAGGCTCTCAGGGCGCGCGCTCGGCGCAGCAGACACGTCGGCGCGCGTTTCCGCCGGAGATCCAATCGCTGCGACATTGACGTACGCTTCAGAGCTTTCCATCTTCACTGCGCCTTCTGCCGCCTCGTCTGACCACGCGGCTTGTGCGCTGAATGCAAGTGCCGTTACAAGTACCACACGAGCGATGCTTTTCATGATGAGACTCCTTCCGCAAATGCGCGCCGTTGGAATATCAGGCGGACAAGCGACGCGCTGCTTCTTCGGCCCGATCCTTCGTCGCTTGTAACGCGACGTCGATGGCAGCCATGTTATTGAGTGGAAGGCGTTAAACAAATCAGCTTGATGGCCTAGTACGTCAGCACTAAGCCCCGAGCACATCGCAGTGCGTGCGAAACATTATCGTTCGCTGCTTCAGAGCAGATGGGGCGCTGACAGTGTCAGATCGCTGACATCTACGGTCGCGCCGCGCTGGTGCCGCCATCCACGATGATCTCGGTGCCCGTGATGTAGCGCGCTTCGTCCGAGACCAGAAACAGAATCGCATGAGCCGCGTCCCACGCGTGTCCCATGCGTCCTAACGGCACCTGCGCATGACGCTGCGCGATAAGCGACGACGCATCGCTCGCACCGAATTGCCGCACGAGGCGCTCTTCGACAAGGGGCGTGTGCATGACACCGATCACGACGGTGTTGCAGCGTATACCCTTCTTGACGTACTTCATTGCGGTGGACTGCGAGAACGCGATGAGCCCGGCTTTGGTCGCGCTGTAGGCGACGTTGACGCGCCCGGCAACGTGCTGACGCAAGCCGGCTATGGACGAAATGTTGACGATGGCGCCAGACTGCTGGCGCTCCATGACGGGAAGGACGTATTTACAGGCGAGGAAAGCGGTCTTCAGATTCAGGTCGACCTGCGCGTCCCATACTTCTTCGTTCATCGAAACCGGATCGCCGACAGCGGAGCCCCCCGACGTTGTTCACGAGTATATCGATGCCGCCGTAGCGTTCGACACACGCTGCCATCGCCGCCTCGACCTCGGAATTTATGGTCATGTCGCAGCGATGTGCGACGCATTCGCCGCCTTCTTCTTCGATCAGCGCGCACGTGGCTCGCGCCGCCTCTTCGTTGACATCGATCGCGAAGACCTTGGCGCCTTGTCGTCCCAGGAGAACCGCAGTCGCTTTTCCGTTCCCCCAGCCCGGCCCTATCGATCCTGCGCCGCTCACGACGGCGATTTTTTCCGGCAGATCCAGCATAAATTTCTACCCCGCTCCTTCGGCGCAGCTTCGCTACGCCTTCGGGCGCAACGGCACGCTTAGGCGGCTAACGCCGCTACGAATAATCTACCCCCGCTCCTTCGGCGCGAACGGCGCGCTTATGCGGCTTGCGCCGCTATGAATAATCTACACCGCTCCTTTGGCGCGGCTATGCCTTCCTATATCGGCACCGCTTACCGCTCCACTGGCAATCTACGATCGTTCCAGTCGACCATTCCGCCCTGGAGGTTATAAACCTGCTCGAATCCGAGTCCTTCGAGTATGGCCGCCGCAGTGGTACTGCGCACACCCGAGCGGCATACGACGATAGTGGGTCCGGCTTTGTGCGCTTGTAGCTCGCGCGCGCGATCCGCCAGCTCGCGCAACGGTACGAGCGTGCTATCCGCAATGTGTCCCAGCTCGCCGCTGTACTCCTGTGGCTCGCGGACATCCAGCAGGAAGGGTCGCTGTGCTGAAATGAGTCGGACACTCACTTCATCGGCGCTCAACTGCCGCACCTTATTGAGCTGAGTTAGATCGGGAAACTTCGTCTTGTCGTCGTCGATTGCCGTCTGGTTGGGTTGGAGCACTTCCTGGATCTTGTCGGGCAGCGGGAAATTCAGACTCGCCATCAGCGCGACGTATTGTTGACGAGTGCGACCCGCGATGCGAGGGTTCTGGCGCCTTTCCTGGCCAATGGTCGAGCTCGTATTGCCTCGATAATCGTGCGCCGGGTAGACGAGCGTTGGATCAGGCAGCGTAAAAAGCTTTTGCGTGATGGCATCGTATTGCTGGCCCGAGTCTCCGCCGGCGAAATCGGCCCTTCCGGTTCCTCCGATCAGCAGCACATCGCCCGTGAACACGCGATCCTCGACATAAAGGCTCATGCTGTCCGGCGTGTGCCCGGGGGTGTACAGCACTTGCAGCGCAAGCGCGCCCACCTGGATCGTATCGCCGTCTTCGACGTGCTCCGTCGCAACGGGCACTGGCGCACGTCGATGCATGATCAGGCGTGCATCAGTCAGATCTTTCAGCAGAAATGAGCCCGTCGGGTGATCCGCGTGCGTGTGCGTATCGATGATGGCATCGAGTCTGAGCCCATCGTAAGCGAGGACCGCCAGATACCGCTCGGCACAGCCCTTTACCGGATCGATCAATGCTGCCCGCCGTGTGTGCTCGCACGCGACGAGATAGGTCTTGCATTTGCCGCGATTCAATTCTCGAAAGAGCATCTCGTGCCTCCGCTTTCAGGAACCACCGCCCTCCTCACGGCTCGAAAGGAGAAAGCGTCCTCAGAGCGACGCTTGGGACGAGGGTCAGATCTTCATCGACGAACGCGGATGTCCAGTCTTGCCCTCAAGCGATTTCGCCGGCCGGTCGCCGGCACATTGCACCCGATGCATGATTCTGCGCGCCCCCGCATCGAAAGGGTCTCGATGATGCATCACGCACCGGTTGTCCCACATCAGGATGTCGCCGGGTCTCCATACGTGATGCCAGGTGAACTCCGGCTGAGTCGCATGCGACCAAAGGACATTCAGCAGCTCTTCCGATTGTTCAACCGACAAGCCGTTGATGTACGCGTTCGGACGACGGCCCAGATAGAGTGCGTCGTAACCGGTGTCGGTATGCGTGCGAACAATGGGATGGCTGGGACCCGGCGCATCGCGTACGTCGGACACGGGCGTGAACCCCTGGCGAAGATCGCCGGCGCTGTTGTACGTCATGTCGTGCTTGAGCGTACGCCCCGCTATGCGTTGCCGCAACCCGGGATCGAGTGTTTCGAGCGCGAGGTACATATTTGCAAATCCGGTATTGCCACCACGATCCGGCACTTCCAGCGAATAAAGGGCACTGAATGACAACGGCTGGTCGCGATACGAATTGTCCGAGTGCCAGACCACTTCGGCATCGCGCAACACCCCGATCGCCCGACCATCTTCCATGACGTTGGATACCACGACGATTTCGTCATGCGTGCGCGCCTTCTCATTGCCGGTCTTCGCCAGCGGCGCGCAATCCAGTGCTCCGAAACGGCGTCCGAACGCGATCAGCTCAGGATCGGTCAGCGTCTGACCGCGAATCACAATCACGAGATGATCGAGCGCGGCGCGATGGACTATTTGGAAATCCTCATCCGTGAGGACTCTTACATCTCTGCATTTGACTTCAGCCCCCAGCGCCGCCGCCATTGGGATCACCTGCGCGGGCGCAGCCGTTGACTTTTTCGCTGGGGATGCTGCTGACACTGCGTGCTCCTGATTTTCTATTGCCGCTCGATATGCGCCGCTTTAACGATGTCGCCGTACTTCTTGATGTCTGCTTTGAACAGTTTCGTAAACTCGGCGGGGGGATCTGCTTTCGGTTCGTAGCCGCCCGCAATCAGGAACTCCCGCAGCTTCGGCTCCTGAACCGCTTTGGCAACTTCAGTGTAGAGGCGATTAACGATCGATGCAGGCGTTTTTGCGGGGGCGAACAGACCATGCCAGCCCGAATCGTACACGAAGTCAGGCACGCCCGACTCGGCAATGGTTGGCACATCCGGTAACGATGCGAGCCGCGCAGCACCACTGAAACCAAGCGCGCGCAGCTTGCCGGATTTGATGTGAGGCGCGCCGACGGCTGCCGCAGTGAACGTAACCTGCACTTCCCCGCCAAGCACGGCCGTAAGGGCAGGTCCACCGCCTTTATACGGCACGTGCAGCAGCTGTATGCCGGCTTTGGTCGCCAGAAGCTCGCCTGCAAGATGCTGTCCGTTGCCTACCCCTGGCGAGCTGTATCGCAGCGGCGTTTTTTTCGCCAGTGCAATCAAGTCTCGTACCGTTTGAACAGGCACCGACGGATGGGCGGTCAGAACGTAACCGAGTCCCATTGCGAAATTCGTGATCGGCGCGAAATCCTTTTCCGTGTCGTACGGAAGTTTCCGGTAAATGCTGGGGTTGATCACGAACGAAAACGAAGTGTCGAGCAAGGTGTAGCCGTCAGGCGGCGCTTTGGCGACGATATCCACGCCGATGATGCCATTTGCGCCAGCGCGGTTATCGACGACGACCGGCTGCCCGAGCTGCCCTTCAATCTGTCTGGCGAGGATGCGCCCGAAAGCGTCCACGTTTCCGCCTGGAGGAAACGGCATGACGAGCCGAACTGGCCGCTGGGGATAGCTCTGCGCAGACGCATTCATGGCGACACAAGCCAACATTAAAAACACCGCACGCTGCAAGGCCCCTCCTCTTCGGACGTCGATGCCGCTTATGATGCTTGCTTCAGCCGCTTCACCACTTTCACTCGCTGAACGGTATCGCCGCCGAGGTGCGTCCAGATCATCGCATCGCGAACGAGCTTGTCCACGCGAGCGTTCATCATGCACCCGTCCGCGCCATGTATGTCCATATTGAGCCGTGTGACGCGCTGAACGGCGTCCGCAGAAAAGTTCATGACCAGCACGTTGTTGCCCAGATCCGGCAGCTTGTTGTCCCGCTCCCACGCCACGCGCAGGACGAACGAGCGTAACGCCTCGGTGAGGGCATACATTTCGTTCAACTTGAGCTGGACAAGCTGATGTTCGATGACGGGCTTGCCGGCACGCTTGCGCGTATGCGCAAAGTTCGTGGCTAGACCGACAGCGTCATCGCAGATGCCGAGCGCATTCGCGGCCAGCTCGAGATCGCCGAACTCGGATTTGTCGGTCGCGCGTGCTTTGACGCCGCCGTTCACCTCCCCGACTACGTTTGCGTGCGGCACTCGTGCGTTTTCAAAAATAAGCTCGCCGTTCTGATAGAACCGCCAGCCGCGTTTGTTGAATACCTTGCCCACGCGAAACCCAGGCGTATCACGCGGGATCATGAACATTGTGCTGCCTTCGCGGATGCTGACGTTCGGGTCGGTGCGCGCGTCCACGAAGAACAGTTTCGCCACGCTGCCATTGGCAATGAACAGCTTGGTACCGTTGAGTATCCACTCATCGCCATGCCGCTCCGCCCTCATTTTCCATCCAGCCCGGGGATCGTCCTCCGGGGGCATGCGGTTGTCAGAGCCTGCGTTCGCCTCGCTGCCGCCTTTACCGAGCACGAAGGTGTCGTCGGCCAGAAAAGGTTTCAGGAAGCGCGTTTTTTGATCCTCCGTACAGGACGCCGCAATCAAATGGCTCCATTTCCAGCACTGGCTGAACGTTTTCGAGATCGCGCTATCACCTCGCGCAAGCTCGGCCATGACGAGTGCCTGCGTGACCAGGTCTGCACCGTGTCCGCCCCAGCTCTTCGGAACCGCCAGAGTGCGAAAGCCAAGCTTCGAGCCCTTGCGGATGATGTTCCAGTCGAACGTATCGCGCGGGTCGGCTATGCGATCGCGCTCGAGTGAGATCGGCCTTATTTCGTCGTGTGCAAACTTGCGCGCTTCCATTTGCCAGCCGCGCTGCTCTTCGTTTAATGAAAAGTCCATGGGTATGATTGACTACCGAAAAGGGGTGATGAGGTGACGAAGTGACGAGTGCCAGGTGCATTACGCGGCCGCGTTCCTCTCGTAGCCGGCCAGCGCCTCGGCGATCTGCAGTTTGGTAGCGCAGTCTTGGTCCGCCGAATGCAGCAGAACGAGCGCATCGTGGACGTATTTCTGCATCGGCATGTCGCGCATGACGCCCATTGCGCCAAAACACTCGGCCGCATCCAAGGTCGCTTCGTGCATCGCTTCGGCCGTGTATACGCGCGCAATCGTATGCAACGGCAGGTCGGACACACTACGATCCGACACCGCTTCGGGATGATCCAACGCCCACGCGGCTTTCCAGATCATGCTGCGAGCCACCTCCAGCTTTATCGCGACGTCGGCGAGAATTGCGCCGATGGATTGATGCTGAATGATTGGTCGTCCACCCTGGATACGCATCTTGGCGTAATCGATTGCGGCTTCGTATGCAGCACGTCCCACGCCCAGATTGATAGCAGCAAGCTGAACAGTTGCGCGCGCCATGTAGCGAGAACTGAATGTGCTCTGACTTTCCTTGCCAAGCAAATGATCGCCGGGTACGCGACAGCTTCTGAACTCGACAGCGGCGCTGCTCCCATGCTGCCAGGGAATCGTTTCCTCTTCGTCCTCGGATGCATGGCCATTGTGCGCCCGTTCTTCGACCCGCAGACCAATCGAGCTGCGCGGCACCAGTAAAGTAGTGAGGCCGTTGGCACCGATCTTCTTGGCGTCTGTCCTCACCTGCACCACGAACAACTTTGCCACGGGCGCGTTTGCAACTGACGGCGCGTCGCCGTCGATGATCCAATCACCGTTGGTCTGTTTCGCGGCGCGCGGCTCGACGGTGGATTCCTCGGCGTACGCGCGGTGATAGTTCCAACCGCGCTGTGCAGTGTAGTCATGTGCGGCAAACGCGATGTGATGCCCCCGGTCTTCCAGGAAAGCCGGAAGAAAACGGCCGCGCAGTGCAGCGTTCTGATGGGCATCGAAAAGCTCCGCCCCGAGCAGAGCAGTCGTACCGAGGACTGCCGCAAGATCCACGTCACCGACGCCAAGCTCCTCCAGCACGATGCACGACGTCAAGGTATCCGCACCGGCGCCGCCCGCCGCTTCGGATAACGACAGCGTGCGCAAGCCCATGCGTGAGGCTGCGTCGAGCTGGTCGAGCAGCAGCGGCTTTTCGAACGGTTCCAGGCGTGCGGGCTGTAGCGCCGCCGGCTTGACTTCGTTCTGGACGAAATCTCTGACGGTGTCGCGAAACTCGAGCTGCTCGGGACTCAATTGAAGATTGAACAAGCGATCCTCCTCCGCAATGGCTTGCATCTACAGCACCGTTCACCCGCGAAAGGTCCGTGCTGAACGATTTGTGGTTTATGGTTCACCGCTACTGCTCTGGCTCTTAGGCATCGTAGTTTCCCCGACGCTTGAGCGCAACCCATGAGAGCTCGACTGCACCGTGCACACTGATGAAGCTGCTATAGTGCGGCGAGAAGAGGAGACGCGATGGGTGCGATCGTCATCAAATTCGGTGGCTACCAGGGCCCCACTTCGATCAATACACGCGGCGCCGTGCACTTTGGCGACGTGCTCGAGCGCGAGTTGGGTGATCGCGTGGAGTTCGAGCTCGTCGGCGACGTGCTCGCACTCGGCCGCAAATCGGGCGATCTGCCCGACATGGTCGAAAGCGGCGAGCTCGCGATGTGCTACATGTCGACAGTGCGATTCGCGCCCGCAGTGCCGGAATTGAAGCTGCTCGAATTGCCCTTCGTCGTTCGCAACCGCCCTGCCGCGATCAAAGCGTTCGATGGCGAGCTTGGCGCGCTCTTCACCCGGCGAATGCACGAGTCCACACCTTTTCGCGCTCTCGGTTTCTGGGATAACGGCTTTCGACATTTCACCAACCGCGTTCATCCGATACGCAGCCCCACTGACTGTAAAGGTGTGCGCATACGCACGCAGATGAGCGAGCTGCATGCGGAAGCTCTGGCCGCAATGGGTTTCGAGCCGATACCCGTCGACATCAAGGAATTCGTCGAGCAGGTGAGCACCGACCGCTTTCAGGCGCAGGAGAATCCGCTCACCAACACCTTTCATTTCGGCGTGCAGCGCTTGCATCGCTTCATCACGCTTTCAGGCCACTTCTTCGGCGCGAGCGCCTTCGTCTGCAATGCGAAGCTCTACGATAGCTGGCCCGCTGACGTGCAACAAGCCGTCGAGCGCGCTGCGCGCGAAGCGACTGCCTTGCAGCGGAAACTCGCGGCACAGGAAGACGAAGATGTCCTCGCGCAAATCGACCCGCGTCAAAACGAAGTGATTCAACTTTCGCCAACGGAGCACGACGCGTTCGTAAAAGCCGTGCAGCCTATGGTCGCGCGGCACCGCAAAACGCTTGACCCGAAGCTGTTCGAATACCTCGGCTAGCTGGCGGAGAACGCGTCTAGGCCTTGTCGCCGTGCCGCTCGGCAGCTGACTTCCAGCCTGTTACCTGCATCAGGATGTTCACGGCCTGACGGAAAGGCGGCGAGCCGACCGGCGTTAGCGCCGTTTCAAGCGCTTCGAGTATTTCCTGTTCCGTGCACCCCACGCGCAGCGCACGTTCCATGTGAGCTTTGACGCCCCACATGCGCGATTGTCCAATCATCGCCGCGATCGCGATCAGCTCGCGATACTTAGCCGGCAGCTGCTTGCCTTCGGTCGATACACCTTCGTGCAGGAGACTCAAGCCCGACAGGCGGTTGTACGCTTCCAAAAAGACAGGATCTTTCTCAGCGAGGTATTCCCATTCGGGATAGTGATAGCCGCGATCTGCGGTGAGACGCTTTGCTACTTCGTCAGGTGCTTGGCTCAACTTGTTCTCCAATGTTCAATGCGCGAGCCGCACCGATTGCGTATCGCGCCAATTTTTTGACTTCACACACACACTCGTCGCCGCCCTTGAGGTAAACGGGAGGCTTGCGCGAAAACGGGACGCCGACCCCGTGCTCGTCTCCAGTTCAGCGTTGCGGCGCGGCTGCTCGTTTGCGGTCATGCCATTCGAGAATCTGCTCTCCCGTCCAGAACACAACACCCGGCTGCTTCTTGAGATATTCGAAGACACGCTCGAAATATTTAATCCGATGCGGTACCCCCGAAATATACGGATGGACCGCGATCGCCATCACTTTGGCGCGCTTTGCGGATTCCGCATATACACGCTCGAAGTAATCCATGCAGCGCGTTTCGAATTCACTCGCCTGATGATGTTGCACCATCATGATCGAGATATCGTTGAGCTCCACCGTATAAGGCATGGACAAGACGCGCCCATGCACTGTCTCGATTTCGCACGGCTCGTCGTCGATCACCCAGTCGGCGATATAGCGGATACCGGCCTCAGCCAGGAGGTCCGGGGTATAGAGAGTCTCTGTCAGTCCGGGCCCGAGCCAGCCCACGGGCTGTTTCCCCGTGTACTCGCGAATGACGTTCACTGCTTTCTGGATTGTGGCGCGCTGGTCTGGCTCGAGGTGGATAGGGCGCTGGTCATACGAATGCGGCATGAACTCCCAGCCACTGTCGCGGGCTGCGCGCGCGATGCGCTCGTAATCGAGGCACACGCGTGCGTTGATCGACAGCGTCGGTGTAATCCCGAGATTATCCAGCGCCTCTTTCAAGCGCCAGAAACCGACGCGCATGCCGTATTCGTGCCACGCCCAGTGCGGCAAGTCCGGTAGTTGCGACACATTCGTAGGCGGAGGCAGTACCTGGCGCGGCATGGGCCGGCTGATATCCCACACTTCGACGTTCACGATAGGCCATACGATCAAGCGCGCATCGCCTGGGAGCTTGAGCGGCGGCCGGTCGACGACAGCGGAGTACCGGAGGCGTTGTCCTGGGTTCATTTT
>JAQGNH010000061.1 GCA_028291945.1 Betaproteobacteria bacterium | reverse complement strand
GGCTGGCCCCAGCTCTCGGTCAGCTTCGGCGCGACGAGGCGAGCCAATAGGTCGGTGGTGCCGCCGGGAGCGTAGGGGCTGATGATGCGGATCGGTTTCGCTGGATAGACCTGTTGCGCGCCGGCGGACGCGGCAACGCATAGCAGCAGGGCCGTGGTGATGCGCCGCGCCCGTGCGGTGCAAATCTTCTCCATCGTGTCCTCCTCGGTTTTAGCGAACATACTCTTCGCGTGCATCGCCGGCGGATCGCTCGCCGACAGCATCGCAGGATCGAATGCAGGTTTCAATAAAGCTAGAATGTGTCCGTCATGCCAACCCGCTTCGCCCGACTTGCCGTAGGCGTCACTTGCGCGATGGTCGCGTGGACCAGTCTCGCGGACGACCGCACCGCCGGCGCGCCGACGTTCACCGAAAGCGAAATTCAGATAATCCTCTCGCACGGGCCGTGGCCGATGCCTGCGACGCAGGACAAAACCAACCGCGTGTCCGGTAAGCCCGAAGCGATCGAGTTCGGCACACGTCTTTTCTTCGACGCGCGCCTCTCCCGCGTCGGTGACACGTCGTGCGCCACCTGCCACGTACCCGAGCGCAACTGGACGGACAACCAGCGACGTGCGATCGGCAGGGTAGTGGTCGATCGCAACACGCCAACGGTCTCGAATCTGAGCGGATCGCGCTGGTATGGCTGGGACGGCGGTGCCGACAGCCTGTGGTCGCAAAGCCTGCGGCCGATGCTCGATGAGCGCGAGCTCGGCGCGACACCGAAACACGTTGCGGACCTCATTCGCGGTGACGAGCAGCTTGCGTGTCGCTATCGCAGAACTTTTGGTGAGACCCCGCCCGCAAAGAATGACGAAGCGATCTTCGTCAACATCGGCAAGACGATCGCGGCTTTCCTGGAAACGCTCGTCAGCGGGCGCACACCCTTCGACCAGTTTCGCGATGCGCTCGCGCGCGGGCAGCCGCCGTTGTCGGGCACGTATTCGGACGCGGCGCAGCGTGGCCTCAAGCTCTTCATCGGCAAAGGCGGATGCATGAACTGCCATTCCGGGCCGAACTTCACCAGCGGAGAGTTCTTCAGTACCGGCCTCTCACGCTTTGCGCCGAATGGTAAGCCGGATGCCGGACGCATCGAAGGTGTTCGCAAGCTGCTCGCGAGCCGCTTCAACCTGCTCAGTGCATATAACGACGATGCGAGCGGAGAGTTGGCCAAACAGACGCATCAGCTCGTCGTCGACAAGAAGACAACGGGCGAATTCAAAGTGCCGTCGCTACGGAATCTCGTACTGACCGAGCCCTATGGTCGCGACGGCAGCATCGACAGGCTCCACGACGTCGTGCGTCATTATTCGGAGCTCGATCCGCTGCGGCTTCACGCGAAGGACGGCAAGCCCGGCACGCCGCTCAAGCTCAATGCAGCCGAGCAACGCGATCTAGTGGTGTTTCTGGAATCGCTCAGCACATACAACAACGGCTGGCGCCCGGATGATGGAGGTCCGTGCAGGTAGCGTTGAGCGAACGGCCGAGCTCTTCACGTCGCGTTTCTCGCATTTGCCATCTCGAGCCGATCCATTTCCTCTTCGATCAGATGAAACGCATCGTCGCCGATCTCATCGCTGGCACGCATAGCGAGAACGGCTTGCCGGGCAGCGTAGAGCGCTCGGCGATGGATGTCGCTGTGTACGGACCGCGTGTTATCGGCTGCATCCGCATCCGCCCGCGTGTATGCCAGTTGTGCCTTGAACTCCTGCCGCACGAGCTCCGCCACGGCTGATCGGTCATCCGCGATGCTTGCCAGTCCCGCACGCAGCGCGCGCTCACGCGCCGCATTCACTTCGCGGCCGACAGGATCGTCATCACGCAGATTGAGCGCGCGTAACAGAGGCTTGAGCGTGAGTCCTTGAATCGCAAGTGTGCCGAGCACCACGGCGAACGCGGTCAGGACAATCAGATCGCGATACGGAAACGTCTCCGGGAGCGCCATTGCCGCAGCGAGAGAGACAATGCCCCGCATGCCGGCCCAGGAAATAAGCAAGCCACTCCCGATGGTCGGCCGCAGCATCGGCCGCGGTGGATTGAAACCGACGCTGCGATGTCGCCATCGTAAAACTGCATTGAACGGCATGTGCCAGGCGAGGCGCACGACGATCACAGTCAGCAGGACCGCGCCGGCGACGGCGAAGTATCGCGCATGGTCCTCTGCTTCGAGCGTTTCGAGAATCGGCCGAATCTGGAGACCGATGAAGATGAACGCGAGAATATTCAGCGCGAACACGACGGTCTCCCACACGGCGTAAGTCGGTACGCGTATGCGTGCGGGCGTTAGCGCAGGCGAGGTCCTCGCGACGGTCATGGCGAAACAAACGGTCGTCAACACACCCGAGAACCCGACGTTTTCCGCGAGCATCCATACGCTGAAGGCAACCACGAACTGAAGAATGATCGCGGTCGGCACGTGCTGCACGCGCTCCAACAAGCGCAGTGTGAGCCAGCCGAGCGCCGGACCTGCTATCAAACTGCCGGCGACCGCCATTAAGAATGTCGGCGCAACTGCTGTTATGGAGAAGCTGTTCGCGGCGACCGCTCCGACGGCGAGTCGATAGATCAGCAGCGCAGTCGCATCATTCACCAGGCTTTCACCCTGGAGGATCGTCAGAAGGCGATGGGGCGGTCGCAACGGGCGGAGCACCGCAGTTGCCGCTACAGCGTCGGGTGGAGCGACAACCGCGCCGAGAGCAATTGCCGCGGCCCATGGCATCGCCGGTATGAGCGCGTGGACGACAAGGGCGACAGCAGCGGTGGTGAGCCCGACTGCGAATACGACAAGGCTGGTCACCGGCACCCAGTTGTCCCTGAGGTCTCGGAGCGACGTGTCGTAAGCCGCATCTACGAGCACGGGTGCCACGAAGAGCGCCAGCGCGAGCTCTGGAGGTACGGCGAACGAGGGCGCACCCGGAAGAAACGCGAGCAGCGCACCTCCAAGTGCCAGGAACACCGGATAAGGCGCGCCGACACGACGCGCCGCGGCTGCCAGGATCACGGCCGCGACAAACAAGCCCAGGAGTTGTTCGAGGTTGTTCAACCTGCAAGCGTCCTCATGTAAGCGGCACGACGTCGTATTCGCCAATTCCTTGCAGGACCAGGAAAGTTGCCGAGACATCGCCTGCATTCGTGACGAGCCGCCGCGCGGCGAGCGACACGCCGCGGTCCGCCATCAACGCGTCGAAGCAGCGGAGCAGGCGGAGCTCGATCGAGCCTGCACGTAGTACTTCTACTACAGCGCCGGTCGGGTCGCATCGTCGGCCGGGGCGAGCTCGAATGCATTCGTGATGATGCTCATCATCGCAACGTACCCTGTGACCGCGGCGATTTGGACCGCGCCCGCGACACCGAAATGCTCGATCGCCGTCGCGTATTCTGCATCGCCGACGTGGTGATTGCCGCGGAGGAGCTGCCGGCAAAAGGTGGCAAGTGCACGCTGCTCGGCCGTAGCCGCCGCGAGCGGCTCGTCACGTTCGACCTGATCGATCAGCCGTGTGTCGAGCCCGCATGCGCGTGCCGCCGATACGCCCGCGCTCCAGGTATAGCCCGCATCGAGATCGCGCGCCGTGAGGAGCCACGCAAGCGCCCGGGCCTGCGGCGTCAGTTGCGATCGATAGAGGATGTATTCGCCGATGTGCGCGATGCGCTCGGCCACGTCAGGCGTGTACAGCAGCACGCCGAACGCAGGCGAGACCCAGCCGCGGCAGCGGATGATGCGGTCGAGAAAGTGCTGCTCGGCAGCGGCGAGATCCTCGTGCCGCTCGATCAGCGTCACGCGGGTCGCGGATCTTCCGAGCGTGAGCGACGGCAGCGACCGCTGTTCCGCGCGCGCTTCGGACCACGGCGTGCCGCGCACGTCGAGCGGCTTGAACGTCTTGCGCTGCCCGAGCTGCGCCGCGCTCATCTGCATCTGGAACGCGTTCAGGGGCAGCGCGATCATCGCAAAATAGCCCAGCGTCACGATCAGCTCGACGAGGCCTCGCACGCCATAGTGCTCGAGGCCGGCATTGAAGGTCGCGTCGCTCACGCGGTGGTTGTTCGAGACGAGCTGGCCGCAGAAATCGTTCACAAGTTTCTCGGTCGGATCGAGATCGAGAGGCAGACCCTCGCGGATCGCGTCGACCGTCGACTGCTCTACGCCGGCGTAGAGCGCCCAATTCACCCACGCCGCCCATTCGTACGGCGACTCGAGCACGCGCGAGCCGATCAGTGAGATGAACGATCGATCGCGAATCGGAACGATAGATTCGTCCGCCTGTCCGCGCGCGTGGAAGTAATGGCCGAGCTGCGCGAAGCGCGCCGCGAGATCGGGGCTGCTGTTCATGAGCACGATGAACGGCCCGCTGATCGGCCGGCGCCGGATCGCCTGCACCGCATCGAAGAAACGCCGCTCGTCCGGCGGCAGGGATTCGCGCTCGACTTTGTCGACTCTGGACAAGGTGCTTTCCTCCTTCGAATGCGCGGGATTATAGCGAGCCGAACACGCGAGCCTGCCGACTTCATTACGCGATCTGTATGTGCGCTATTATCGATCGATAGAGATGCGGCAGCCGCGCGGCTTTAAAGTACGCCTGCATCGCGCGCTTCAAGGATCTCGTGTCCACTAAGGCGCGACACGCCCGATCAAAAGGCATTCCGCACGTTCATGCCGAGCCGCAGCCCGGAGGAATTCGGTGAATTCGTCAAAAGCGAGGTGCGCAAATGGAGCAAAGTGGTGCGCGACGCGGGGATGCAGCCGCAATGAGCGAGACCGTGACGCCGCGGTATATCGCGGGATCGATCGCGCCGCTCGGTCCGGACCGGCATCCCATGCCGCAGCCGGAGCCATTGTTGCCGCCGGACGTGCGGCGGATCTCGTGCTCGATCGAGATCAGCGACTACACGAAGAGCGGCGTCGACGAAGCGATCGACAACCGATACTGGACGTGCGTCGACGAGCTCGCCGCGAGAGGCGCGAACAGCATTTCACTTTCGGGCTTTCCCATCGCATCGCAGCTCGGCCGGCCGCGAGTCCTCGAGCTCATCAGGAAAACGGCCGAACGCACAGGCGCATTCGCCGACTCTCAGTCGGAAGCGACGGTGGACGCGATGCGCCACCTCGGTATGCGGCGGATCGCGATCGCAAGCCGCTGGTCTCACGAGCTCAACGAGAAGCTCATCGCCTATCTCGTCTCCGCCGGATTCGAGGTGCTCGCCGTGACGAGCGTCGGACAGTGGGCGAAACAGGCGTTCTCGATGAGCATCGAGGAAGGCGTGAAGCTCGCGTTTCAGCTCGGGCGCGAGGCGATGCGCAAGGCGCCCGAAGCCGATGGGCTGCTGCTTCCCGGCGGCGCGTGGCGCAGTCTGGCCGCGGTGCCGATACTCGAGGAGGACTTCGGCAAGCCGGTCGTGACCAATCCCATCGCGCAGGCATGGCGGCTGATTTCGAGCGGGGTTGCGCCTCCGGTGCGCGGCTGGGGCAGGCTGCTCGAAAACGCGTCGCCTGCGAAAGCGCAATGACCGGCTACGGTGCAGGACGAATTCGGGTCTTCGCCACGAGCCCGGAGGGCGCGAACAGGATTACGAATTCAGCAGGCGTCGGAGGCCATGCCTTTTCCGAACCGGTGCGCGCGATGCGCTGCGCCGGGGCTGCGTTGGCCGGCGTGTGGTTGGCGAGCCGATATACCCAGACTTCGTAACCGGTATCGAAGCTGATGACCAGGGTCTCTCCAAGAGAGGCGATGACGTCCGCCTTGGTGCTCTTGCCGATTGCAACGGCGTCTTTCACCCGGTCTGCGGGGATGACCTTCGCTCGCAGCGGCGTCACGACAGCGGTCGGAACCGTAGACCCCTGGATCACGCATCCGGCCATGCACAGAGCGAATGCGTGAGCGACGACTATGCGAAACAGCCCGGTCATGGAGACGGCCCGCGTGACGCCGCAGCCGGCGAGTCGCTCGCGGAGGAAGCAACGCCGTCGTCCATGTACTCGAGCTCGAGCAGCGTATCGTCCGGCCAGCTTGGATCGCCGAGCGGTGCATAGTACGTGCGATCGATCAGTACTTCGCAGTCGCAGTGTTGCAGCTCGCTCCTTGTCATGGGATTGCGGCTGATTCCTGCATAGAGTCGGTCCACCGACACAACCTCCCTGCGGCTTCCTGCGACGAGGGTGACACTGAACAATGGACGCTCGGCAAAAAACAGGTACTGAACTTCGCGCTGATTGCAGTAGTCGCCGCCTCTCAACAGCCGCGCAATGTGGCCGAAGAAGGGCAGGAAATCCGAGATCAACTCGGCCTCCTCGCCGACCAGGCATTCCAGTCGCAGGTCACCGAGCCGCCGGGTGTTTGGCGGCAGGCCGGGCGTGCGCACATCCGTGCGCCACGTCATGCTGCGCGCCTTGCGATTCGGAATTACCGCGGCATCTTCATCGAGTGCCCGCTGGAAGCGCTCCAGGGCAAACGTGTTGTCTGCAGCTACCGGCACCGGAATCGTGAGGCTTTCGCTGACGATGCTCAGCGTGGTGCCCTCGATGTTCGTGTCGCGGCTGCGGGGCAGGAGCTTGAAGTGCAGGGCCGCGTTGGGCGCAAGGCTACGCCTCTTTTCGAAGAGATCCATGCCTCTCACGATCTTGCGGTACGACTTCTCGACCGGATCGCGAAGGGCACTGACTTCAACGGGTGACAACGCAGTCGCGGCCGGCGCGCCCGTTTTTCCTTGCGGATCCGCCGCGCACACGTTCACCGAGGTCAGCACCATCGCGAACTGCATCGCGGCACTCGCAAGACGAGACGTGTTCATCCGCGTGTCGAGGGGATTCGACGAAGAGGTGAGCTGAGCGACCCGCGCGCAACGTGGATCGCGCGCTTTTTGTTTTCAGTTCATTCTACGGTGCGTTGCGCGAGTTACCTTTTCGCAAGGTCGTTATCGTCCCTCCGGGAAAGCCATTTCGCAGCGCGTCGTTGACCGCGTCTGAATAATTCTCAAAACGATGAGTGCTGTCACGAGAGCCTACAGCTAGTACATGACGCCACGTCCATGCACCATCTTCGTGTTGATAGACTTCCAATCCCTCTTCGACGCTTTTTGCGGAGGATGGCACAATCGATTCACGGCCAGCTGGCGTGTTCGAGCGGCCGCCAGCTGCCTCGCGACTCTCCACACGTGGGGCTGCCGGCGACAGCGTCGCGATCAACTGCCCAAGTGAATTCACAATAGTAACGAACGCGATTCCAGCCAAGATCCAGTACAGACGCGAACTTCTACGATCGAGTTTATCCAATTGACGCTGTAGGAGCGCCCGATTCACCCACGACGCACGAATCACATCCTTTTCGTTGGGAGTTCCCTGGTAGTTACCCAAAGCGAGCACGTGCGCTTCAAGACTTGCACTATCGACGCGCTCGATATGACCCGTTTCGAGCGCATGTTCGAGTTTCCTCGATGCCTCTGCATTCGTATTCATCAGATTTACCTCGAGAACCCAAATGAAAACGCGGCTTATCGCTTACGTGTTCACGGCAGTGCATTTAGGATACAGCGGCCGTCGTGAATAGCAGTCGACTGCAACGGGTACTGTGATGAAAATGCCGATGAAACAACTACTCTGATTTGACGTTGATGAAACCCAGTCCGTCAAGAGTCGTGACTTGGCGACAGGCGTAGTCGGCGGGCGTGTAACTGCATTCAGTGTGCCAATCGGGCTTCCAATGTTGAAGGTCAATCACATTGGGTGCCTTCACTCCGTTTTGCAGGCCATAGCTGTCGCAAGGAGCAGCAGTGCTAGCGTCCCGGAGGGTGGCTGGCGACCGCCGCTAGGTCACATTCTTTGAACGACTAGGGCCGCCAGGTGCAGCCGTTGGCGCGCGCGGCGTATACAGCGTCGCGGTTACGAGCGTAATCATTTAGCCGGAGCAGAATGCGATTCAGCGCTAGGCGTGTTGCCCCCGTGCGGTCCATCACTGCGGGGCGGTACACCCACAACTTTGGGTAAATCCTTGGCGGCGGTCTGACCGACCGGAGTCGGCACTGGCGGGACTTTCCCCTGCATGGTCAGCTGACGGCGGTAATGCTCTGCAACGCGGTCTTGCGCCTGCGTCAGAGCCTCTTGCTCCTTTTGCAACTGGGCCTTTTCGTCAGAGCCCTTTTTAATACTCGCGGCCTGCTGCTCCTCTGTGAGAGCGGGCAGCTTCGCAAAGACGGTTGCTCCGAACAGTGCTGAGAGTGCAAAGCTAAGGACCACAGTTGCGAGGGTGCGGCGCTGAGATCGAGGGTTGCTCATAGCTCTTTCGTCCTTCTTGATATTAGGCAGCCTGGCGCCCGCGCGTTCTAGCTGCTTTCGTTGCAACGTGTAATGTCTGTCGTTCTCCAGCGCCTCCGCCTCGCAACTGCGGGCACGGGCATTATGCGGGCTTCGTGACGCTGGCCAAATCGCTGAGCGCCTCTATGCGACCCAACTCAACCTTGTAGCCGCTGCGCTCCGCATTAGCGACACACTCGTAGTAAAAGCTAAAAGACTGTGTGGATTCCTGTTTATAGTCCGCAGCGCGCCACCTCCAAGCAAAGCTTTTAGCGGTGCTCATAGGAACAGAAAAGATGACAGCAATTTTCACGGGCGTTCTGAGACCACGTTCTGGTGCGTCGCGTTCGACCATCACCCGGCAGTTATAAGAAACTTGCTTTTCGGCAGTCACAGGTTAGTTATCGCGCGCGAGCCCGCGAATGACCGCTCGGCTCAGACCTATGCCCCTCCGAATCAATCAGTAACTGGAGGTCTAAGGTGAGGGGCCACAGGCACCGAAACGCGCCGATCGGGCTTAGTGACGGCACTCCGGCGGAACGAACTTGAATTGGTTCGTATCACCATTGGTGCCGCAGACCCACGTCACCTTACCATCGGCTTGCAAACTCGGCGTCAGGACGATGCTGACATCCATGCCCAGGCCCGTCGTGCTGCCCGCGACCATGATGGCCCCGGTGTTCGCGTCGACACTGCTGGCCGTCACGTTTCCCGTGAGCGATATCCTCAAGCCGGCTCCGGAGCCGACGAGCGTGTTGTTCGACTGCGCGAACTCGGAAATCATCGTCTTCGAAGCACTTGCCGCAAGCACAAGCTCAGACACTTTCGCGCGGACGACATAGTTGCGGTACGTCGGCAATGCCACCGCAGCGAGCATACCGATGATCGCCACCACGATCATCAGCTCGATCAGCGTGAAACCCTTCTGTATGCGATTCATCAGGCGCCTGTCCGTCGTGTGGAAGATGCAACACTGAACCTGCCAACCGACAATGATTGTGGCGATTTACTCACTTTGAACAGGAACGATGCCCCGTGACGCGTGCCTCGGTGGCTGTCATGAGGTTTGGTGGATCGGCATGTGCGCATGCGCCAGACAAAAGAAAAGCCGTGTTCACAGCTCCACACGCACCGGTGCGTGGTCACTGCCACGGCAGCCGATCGAGAATGTCGGCGCCGCGAACGCGCGGCACGATGTCCTCCGAGATCAAAATGTAGTCAACGCGCGCCGCATCCACCCCGCGAGCGCGACGGTTGAACCAGGTATAGCCGCGCTCCTTCGCGTGGCGCTCGCGCCAGATCTCGAAGAAGCCGCCGGCAATCATCCGAGCGTTCAGCTCCGCTCTTGCACGGGCATGCGGCTCTTCGGTCCGCAGACGCGGGTGGGTGTCCTGATCCGTCCGAGAGACGTTCCGGTGGCCAGCCATGATCACGGCGCCGTCTCGTCGCAGTTCGCGGCCGAGGTCCATGACACTCGTTTGAAAGCGGCGCTTGAACTGATGCCCGTCGCCTGCCACGCGCCCTGTCTCGTCGAAGTAGGGCTGCGCGGTACCGTTGACTGCATAGACGTTGACGATGGCCATCTCCTCGGGTGGAAGACCGCTCGAGGACGCGTTGCGTTGCATTTCTCGGTGCTACTATGCCGGCCAAGCATTCGTGGGCTGCGAGCTTCAACCTTTCCAGTAACAAAGGCCTGCTCGGATACCCAGCGACTGCAGATCGTGGATCGCCGTTTGGTGTATTCAATGCACCCGAAAATCGCGAGAATGTTGCCCTGCAATCACGATCTTGCTCTGGAGACCACGAGATATGGCGCGACGACTGCTTCTCGTTTGCCTGCTGCTTTCCGCGATATCGAGACCAGCACTGGCGGCTGAATCGCTTGTGAGGGTAGTCGTCTTTCCCGGCGTGCAGGCGATGGCAATCTTTGCGGCGCAGGAGCAGGGCTTGTTCGTAAAGCGCGGCCTGAAAGTTGATCTCACATTCACGGCGAACTCGACGCAGTTGCGCGAGGGGCTCGCAAAAGGAACATACGACGTCGCCCATACCGCGGCTGACAACGCGGTCGCGATGGTCGAGCTCGCGAAGGACGATGTCGTCGTGATAATGGGAGGCGACAACAGCCTGAACGGCCTATACGTGCAGCCCGGTATCACTTCGATCGCCGATCTGCGTGGCAAGAACGTCGCCGTCGATGCGCCGAATACCGCATATGCGCTTCAGCTGTACAAAATGTTGCAGCTCAACGGATTGCAGCGCAGCGATTATTCGGTGAAAGTAGTGGGCGGCGTTCAGCTGCGCCTGGATGCTATGCGCAACGACAAAAGCATCGCTGCAACGATGCTGAATCTTCCTTATTCACTGATCGCCGAGCGGGACGGCTTGCGCAAGTTCGGCACGGCAGTGCAGGCGCTCGGTCCATACCAGGGGACGAGCGCCTTCGGGCTGCGCAATTGGGCGCGCGCGAACCAGGATACCGTTGTGCACTACATTCAGGCGTACGTCGAAGGGCTACGCTGGGCCAAAAACAAGGCCAACAAGGCGGAAGCCGCGACGCTGCTGGTCAAGTATCTCAAGATGCAGCCTGACCTGGCTGCACAGTGCTACGACATATTCGCCGACCCGGCGGGTGGATTCGCGACCGACGCGCGGCTTGATATCGACGGCTTCCGGAACGTGCTGAAGCTGCGCGCCGAGATGGAAGGTCAATGGGGCGGCACGCCGCCGCCGCAGCAGAAGTACATCGACCTGTCCTACTATTCACGCGCGTTGTCCGGGCTCTAGCAGATCGTCGTCGTGCCGCGCGTCGGAAAGTTCCACTTCGCTCGAATCGTGTGCATCGCGCGCGATTGATTCTTGAGTGACACCGTGTAACTGACGAGCGTTCCATTTTTGGGGCGCTCTTTAGACTACGGCCGCGATAAATTGCAATGTGCGTTTCGATCGCACAGTGCTCCTCGAATGTGCCCGTGCGTGAAGCGTCTGCGTCATGGATCGCGATACGTGAATTACTGATCTCGCACTTTGATGCCCGCCTTGCGGATGAGCTGTGACCACTGCTCCATGTCCCGCCGCATGAACACGCCGAACTCTTTCGGCGGCAGATAGTCGATCTCGGCGCCGGAGCCGACGAGTCTTTTCTTCCCCTCGTCCGAAGCGAGTATCGCTTTGAGCTCCGTGTGCAGCAGGTCGATGATGCTCTGAGGCGTGCCTGCAGGCGCGACGATGCCGTGCCACTGCACGGTCGAATATCCCGGCACACCCGCCTTGTCGATCGTGGGCGCATCCGGCAGCAGATTGCTGCGTTCCGCTCCGCTCGTCGCGAGCACCTTCAACTTGCCCGCCTTGATGTGCGGCAAGACCGAGGGGATCGTGGCAAGCATCGCCTGCGTATGGCCGCCAAGGAGATCGATGACGGCCGGTCCTCCGCTCTTGTACTCCACGATCACGACGTCGACGCCCGCCATGCTTTTGAAGAGCTCGGTCGCCATCGTGGTATGCGCGCCGGGCCCGGATCCCGAGAAGATGATGGCCCCCGGCTTGCGTTTGGCGAGCGCGATGAATTCCTGAACTGAGCTCGCCTCGACGCTCGGGTGCACCACGAGCGCGAGATACACGCTCGCAAGCTTCGCGATCGGAACGAACGACTTGATCGGGTCGTAGGGCAGCTTGCGCAACGCGGGCAGCGTCATCTGCGACGCGCTCACCAGTAGCAGCGTGTGCCCGTCTGCCGCGGCTTTCGCCGCTGTTTCCACGCCGATGGCTCCGCCGGCACCGCCGCGGTTATCGACGACGACCTGTGTTTTGAGACGCTCGGCGAGCTGCGTTCCGATGATGCGCGCGACAACATCGGTACTGCCGCCGGTTGCCGTGGGAACGATCAACCGCAGAGGTTTGTGCGGATAGGCGTCGGCGGCAACAGCACTGGCACAAAATGCGGCCATCGTTGCCACCGCCAGGTCGAGCACAGCACTCGTGCGGAACATGGACAGAGACCTACTTCGCACGCTGCGTGGTGACCCGCTTCTCCATGTCGTGAAAGGCTTTGGTCAACGTGACGCCGCCCTGGCGCAGAAAATCCATCGGCGAAATCGTGAACAGCCTCGATCCGATGCGCATGTAGTCGCCCATGCGGTCGACCGCGTCTTCCGTCAGGCGGATCGTGTGGCTCATGTATTTTCCCGCGGCTACACCGCGCGCAGCCATCTCGTCGATCGTCTTGTAGACGCCCTTCATGTCGGGCGGCATTCCCATCGACTGCCACAGATCCATGTGACCGACATGGATCACGTCGACACCCGGAACGGCGAACATCGCATCCAGATTCTCGAGTGCTTTCGCTTCCTCGATCATACAGACAACCAGAAGCTCCCGATTGGCCTCGCGAGCCCACTGCTCGTGGTCCGGTATGCCTACGGTATAGTTTCCTGAGCGTCCGCGGTTGTAGAAGGTGCGCTCGCCGAGCGGATGGAAGCGCGTCCACTTCACCACCTCCCTCAAATCGTCCGGCGTGCTGCATCTCGGCACGTGTATGCCCTGCGCACCGGCATTGAGGAATCGCAGTACGAAATCCGGATTGCGCGGCAGGCGCACGATCGGGGTAATGTCGAACGCCTCCGCCGCGCGTATGCAGTGGACGATTTGTTCGTTATTCATCGGCTCGTGCTCGGTGTCGAAGGTCACGAAGTCGAATCCGACGGCGGCGCAGAGCTCGACCAGGTCAGGGGAAGGAAAAGCGACACTCACGCCAATGGCGCATTGATTGGCAGCAAGCTTCGCTTTCGTCTTGTTGGTGCGCATGTGAAATTCCTTTCTTCGATGTTCTTGTGAGTGAGTACGTGAACTTACGATCGCTTGACGGAGGCGCCTTGTTGCGTCGCCGAGACTAGCAGGTCGACATATGTCTGGGCAACACCCGACAGCGGACGATCAACACGCGCAATGATGCCAATGCTTCTGATCGGGCGAGGCTCGCGCATACGCGAGGTCCGCAAGCCCTTCGTATTGAGTTGCTTGAATGCAAGCGCTGACATGAACGTAATCGCCAGCCGTGCGCGCACCATGCTCAGCGCCGTCACCATGTTGACGACTTCGTAGTCGGGATCGCGGGTGATGTGGGACGCGGCGAAACCGCGCTCCGCAAGCTCGCGCGCGCTGGATCCCTTGGGCATCAGCACGACAGGCTCCGACGCGACGTCGCGCCAGCCGACGTTGCGCTGTTTCGCAAACGGATGGCTGGCGGGATAAACAAGCAGCACTTCATCGTCGAGCAGCTTGCGAAAGGTAAGCTCTCGACGTGGCACCGGCAGCGTCCCGATCCCAAAGTCGACTTCGCGGTTCAGGACACGTTCGACGAGGTCCGAGTTATTGCTTTCGATCAATCGCACGTTGATGGCCGGATAGCGCAGCTTGAAGCGTGCGAGGGCCTGGATTACGAACCCGAAAGCAACCGAATGCAGAGACGCAAACGCCATGCGGCCGCGCGTTCCGGCCGCCATTTCGGTGACGTGCTTGTAGGCCTCGTGCAGGTCGTCGAATGGCCGTTCCACCATGGCGAGGAAACGATGACCGGCTTCGGTAAGTTCCATGCGGCGCGTGGTGCGGTCGAACAGCTTCACGCGGAGCTCCGATTCGAGCTCGCGTATGAGTTGAGAGAAAGCGGGCTGCGTAATCGCCATCTGACTCGCGGCGCCGGTGAAGGATCCTGCCTTTGCAGCTGCGACGAACCCCTGCAACTGTCGAAATTTGATATTCATTCAGAACCCTTATGAATCGGGCCGAAAGATTGAATTGTTATGCCAAACCGGCTGTGCGTAAATGCATACGAGCAGGGCGGGTGGCCAGATGCGCTCGCGCGCGCTCTCATGATCGAGTTTCAGAGGAAGTGATGCCGTATCTCGAGCTGTCGCGCGATTACAGGATGTTCTACAAGATCGATGACTTCACCGATCCGTGGACGCGCCCCGAAACGGTGCTGCTTGTGCACGGTTTTCCGGAGAGCACCGAAGCGTGGCGCGCATGGATACCACATCTCGCGCGCCATTTTCGATGCATACGCATAGACCGACGCGGCTTCGGGCAATCCGGTCCTGTACCGAAAGACTTCATCTACACGGATGAGTTGTTCGTGGACGATCTCGTGCGTGTGATAGAGGGCATCGGCGGAGGCTCGCTGCACGTGATCGGCGGAAAAAGCGGGGGCGTCGATGTCGTCAAGCTTGCCGTCGCACGTCCCGATCTGACGAAGACGATCACCATTATTTCGACTCCAGTGGAACCGACCGACATGCGCGGATGGCTCGAGCACATCGACGAGCACGGCATGCGCAGCTGGGCGCGGGCCACCATGCCTCCGCGTATGGGGAGTAGGATGCCGCCGGAAGGCATCGACTGGTGGGTCGAGCTCATGGGAAGCAACGCTGCGTCGAGCGCGCATGCCTACGCTCGGTGGGTGAGCAAGCTCGACATGAGGTCCGACCTTCCAAGGATCAAATGTCCGGTGCTGGTGATTTCGCCAGACTCCAGTGCGACGCGGCGCAATCGAGAGCATTCTGAAGCGTATCGCAAGCTCATTCCGGATTCGGAGTTCGTGGTGATCCCTGGAGATGGATACCATCCGGTCGCCACCGACCCCGATGTTTGTGCTGTTGCCGCGCGAGATTTCATTACGCGCCGCGGTCGAAAGATGTGATTTCACGAATGCGCGCGGCGGTTGCGGTGCTGAGCGTGGGCCTCGGGCTCGGCGCGCACAGCGCTTTCGCTCAGGCCGATTATCCGAACAAACCGATTCGTCTTCTGGTCGGGTTCGCGCCAGGGGGTACCGCCGACGTCGTGGCGAGGATCGTCGCACCCAAACTGAGCGAGCAGCTCAATCAGCAAAGAATCGTCATCGACAACCGCGCGGGCGCGGCCCAGATCATCGCATCGGAGCTGACGGCGAAGGCTGCGCCGGACGGATACACGCTCTTCATGGCTTCCGCCGCCTTTACGATCAATCCCGCGTTGTACAAGAAACTGCCGTTCGATGCGCTGCGCGATTTTTCGCCGATCGCGATCGTTGCAGCGACCCCGAACGTTCTGCTGATACATCCTTCGGTTCCGGCGCGCTCGGTGAAAGAGCTCATCGCCCACGCACGTGCGAAGCCGGGGCAACTGCTGTACGGTTCCGGCGGGGTCGGGACCCCTAGCCATCTTTCCGGAGTCCTTTTCAACATGCTTGCCAATACCGACATTACCCACGTGGCTTACAAGGGTTCCGGCGCGGCCATGCCAGACCTGCTCGGCGGTCAGGTTCAGATGGCGTTTCCCGCCCTGTCGGGCGTCATCAACCAGATCAAGTCGGGCAAATTGATCGCGCTGGGTGTCACGTCGCGTCAGCGTTCGCCTTCGCTGCGGGACATCCCGACCATCGAAGAAACCGGATTGGCCGGCTACGACGCGACCAGCTGGTTCGGACTGATGGGGCCAGCGGGCATCTCGAAGGCGCTCGTCGCGAGGCTCAATGCGGCCACGAACCAGGTATTGAAGGACGCGGAAGTGCGCGAGCAATTGTCGCGGCAGGGCGCGGATCCGCTCGGCGGCGCCCCCGAAGAATTCGCGGCGATCATCTCGAAAGACACCGAGCGATGGAAAAAAGTCGTGGCAGCAGGCGGAATCAAGGTGGAGTGACACGCTAAATCATCATGCCTTCAGCAAAAACATCGGCTCGAACCAACGGCCACTGCACGATACTCGCGGTGGGTGACACGTCTCCGCCTGAAACGAATCCGCGGAGCATCTTTTCCGGCGTACGCGATGTTCTGAAGCAGGGCGACATCAGGTTCTGCCAGGCCGAGCGCGTATTTTCCAGGCGCGGACGCTATCACCCGCCTGGGCTGGCGCGGCACTCGCGCAGGGATCCGAAGTGCGCGGAAGCCTATCGCTGGGCGGGCTTCGACGTGGTCTCCACTGCAGGCAACCACAGCGGAGACTGGGGTTTCGAAGGTGTCGTGGATACGGTGCGCACCATGGAGCAGCTCGGCATCCGTTCCATAGGGAGCGGGCGCAATATCGACGTCGCCCGCAAGCCCGCGATCTTCGAGAAGCAGGGCGTGAAAGTCGGCTTCCTCGCGTACGCCTCCGTGATCCTCCCGCAGTATTGGGCGACAGAAGATCAACCCGGAGTTGCACCGCTGCGCGTGAACACCTATTACGAGCCGTACGAGTTTCAGCCGGGATGCCCTGCCCGCATCATCACGATCCCGGTCGAGGAAGATCTCGTGGCGATGCAGGAAGACATCGACAAGCTGCGCAGCCAGGTCGATTGTCTCGTCGTTTCACACCATTGGGGCGTGCACGGTGTGCCGAAGCCGCTGGCGCAATACCAGCCCACCGTAGCGCGGGCCGCGGTGGATGCCGGCGCGGACGTCGTTCTCGGCCATCACACGCATTGCCTGCAAGGCGCTGAGCTGATGAACCACAACGGCCGCGACGCCGTGGTCTTCTACAGCCTCGGCAACTTCGCGATGCCCACCAATGCGCATGGCAAGCATTTATGCGCGCCGATGGGCCTGTATACATACAAGGACGCGTTCTATCGAGAGCTCGAACCCGGTCACAAGCCGGAGATATTCACCCGTTTCTGGCTTCATGGCGGTGTCGCGAGGATCGAGGCCGGCAAAAACGGCCTCGAGCGCGTGACATTCGTGCCGACCCAGGCGAAGTCGCTCGAGAGCGGGCAGCCGAGTCCGCTGTTGGCGCGCGACGCGGGTTTCAAGAAAGTCGTAACCCACATGAAGTGGGCTTCGGAAGGCTTGCGCGGCGCGCCCGAATTCAAGGTGCGGAATAACGAAATCGAAATCTACCGGCGCTGACGGCTTCCGGAAAAACGATCATGAAAGACCTCCACCTCCTGAGCATCGCGGATGCGGGAAAGCTGATCCGCGCGCGGCAGTTGTCTCCGGTTGAGCTCACCGATGCGCTCCTGCGGCGCATTGCCGATCTCGACCCGCAGGTGCACGCCTTCATCACACTCACCGCCGAGCGCGCGCGCGAGCAGGCGAGAAAAGCCGAGCAGGAGATCGTGAAAGGCGGCTATCGCGGACCGCTGCACGGCATCCCTTTCGGGCTGAAGGACATCTACGACACCCAGGGAATTCTCACCTCCGGACACTCGAAGGTGTGCATGAACAACGTCCCCGAGAGCGACGCGGCCGCCACGAAAGCGCTTTATGACGCAGGCGCAGTGCTGCTGGGAAAGCTCGCCACGCACGAGTTTGCTCACGGCGGGCCGTCGTTCGATTTGCCGTGGCCGCCGGCACGCAATCCGTGGCACCTCGCGCATTTCTCGGGCGGCTCTTCCAGCGGCTCGGCGGCGGCACTCGCGGCCGGTTTCCTGCCGGCGGCATTGGGTACCGATACGGGCGGTTCGATCCGCGGCCCGTCATCGTTATGTGGCGTTGTCGGTCTGAAGCCGACGTATGGGCTCGTCAGCCGTGCCGGCGTCATGACGAATTCATTCACGTTCGATCACTGCGGCCCGATGGCGCGCTCGGTCGAAGACTGCGCGCTGCTGCTCCAGGTGATCGCCGGCTACGACGTTCGCGATCCGGCTAGCGCAAAGCGCGAGGTTCCGGACTATCGCGCGGCGCTTACGCAGGACATCAAAGGCCTGCGCATCGGAGTCGGGCGCCATTTCTGGGAAGAAGACGTGCCGGCGCATCCCGATCTCTCGCGCGCGATGGAGGAAGCGATCGACGTTTTCAAGCGGCTGGGTGCGCGCGTCGAGGATTGCCGCCTGCCCTCGCTCTCGGACTCGGTCGACGTCAAGATGATCATCGGCGAATCCGAAATTTTCTCGGTCCACTTCAATCATCTCGTCGAGCGGCCCGGTGATTTCGGCCGTGACTTTCTGGGACGTATCCTGCCCGCGTGCCTGTTCGAGGCAGCGGACTACGTGGGAGCGTGCCGCGAACGCACTCGCATTCTCGCGAGCATGGAACCCCTTTACGATCGATATGACGTGCTGCTCACGGCAGGGTTGGGTCCGGCGCCACGCCTCGATGCGTACAAAACCGAGAGCGCGTGGAAGAACCTGAATCCATTCACGCCTTTCAGCGTCACAGCAGGCCCGGCCTTGGTACTGCGCTGCGGATTCAGTAAGACAGGACTGCCGCTCGGAATGCAGATTGTCGGACGTCCGTTCGGCGAGCGAGAGGTGCTGAAGGCGGGTTTTGCCTACGAGCAGGCAGCAGGCTTGCACTCGACGTGGCCCGCAGTAGATCCGGCAGCGCACGTCACCCTAACCAGTATCGAAAATGAGCGCTCGATTCCCGCTTCGACGCTGGAACCGGATGCTCGGTCGTTCGTCATCGGCGCGGCCGCCAAAGCTGGCCTCCGGCTCGATGAGCGGCAGACCTCGATCTTGCTGGAATCAGCGCCTCATGCGCTTTCGACCGCGCGGCGGATTCGGCGGCGACGAGAAATGACCGAACAGCACAGCCTCATATTTACGCACTGACGCGGGAGCCCTCAATGAGCGTGGTACGAATCAACAAGACAAAACGATTGCTGGCTGCTGGTGAAATTGCTGTCGGTGCGGTCGTGGGCTCGCCGGCGCCCGAGCTCGTCGAGGTGGCTGCGGTTGCCGGCTTCGACTTCGTGACGTTCGATGCGGAGCATGAGCCGCTCGACGATAGCGAGCTCGTCCAGCTGATCAGGGCGGCAGAGGCGTTCGATA
>JAQGNH010000058.1 GCA_028291945.1 Betaproteobacteria bacterium | reverse complement strand
TTCTCCGGGATCCGCAGCTGGTCCGACGCGTCGTGCGCGCCCAGCGGGAACGCATCGATGCGGCCGTGCGACTCCCATTGCGCCAGGCAGTGCCGAAGATCGCTCTCGAGACCGAAAGCAGTCTGGTAGCGCTCCTCGGCGTTCTTGGCGAGGAGCTTCATAACGATCGTCGAGAGCGGCGCTGGGACCGCGGCGCGCTCAGCGGGCGGTATCGCCTGGCGCGCAATGTGGCAGTGTACCCACTCCAGGGGATCAGCGGCCGCAAACGGCAGCGTGCCCGTGAGCATTTGGTACAAGGTGACGCCCAAAGAGTAGAGATCGCTACGCGCATCGATCGAGCGGTTCATCCGGCCGGTCTGCTCGGGCGCCATGTAGGCGAGCGTACCGGCAATGATCTCCGGCGGCGCCGGCGTCTGGCATTCCTGCGGCAGCCGCGACGCGATCCCGAATCCGGTGAGCCGGACGTTGCCGACGTCATCGACGAGCACGTTCGCAGGCTTGATGTCCTTATGAATGAGGCCGTGCTCGTGCACATGGCCGAGTGCTGTTGTGAGGCCAATCGCGATGCGCAAGCAGCGAGTCAGCTCAAGCGGTTGCCCCTCGTTACATTCAAGGACCCGATCCAGCGGCTCGCCGCCCGGGTCGTTGAGTACGAGCATCGTGCGCGCTCCGTGACGAGTGAGCGCCAGCGGCCGAGCGGCCCACGCGGGATCGAGATCTGCGGCGAGCGAGTATTCGTGCTCGAGCCGCGCGAGGCTCTGAGGCGACGGCTGTTCTGCGGCGAGCGCCACTGCCAGGACGGGGAGTGGGTTGTCCTGCTGCCAGCCACGGTAAAGGGTGAACTCCGGGCCTTCCCGCAGAGCCTCCAGCACAAATCCCGAGCGCACTATCATGGATGGCCTTTAGGCGGAAGGAGCAGGGCATGCGCGAGCGTCGGGGGGCTCGCGCCATTCGAGCACAAAAAGTGTGGCCGTGCCAGCTGCACGGATTCAGATGCGACGAACGTGCGCGTTCGGTCGGAAGCCCGCGCGGCGGAAGCCGCTGCCCGATGCCGAGGCGAACGTCGGCTCGCATCGAAAACCGGACGTCTAACGTGATCGGGCGCGTGCGCCGATTGCGGCAATTGATTCGCAGAGTCTTCTGACTGAGCCGGTTGGATATTGGTTGCGCGCTCTCGCAACGGTATCGTCGAATCACGAATGCCGGCACCCCGCCGGATGTTTAAGGTAGGCATGAGCATGGAGACGAGAGACGCGGAGGCCTATGACGTGGCTGTGGTAGGCGGCGGAGCGGCCGGCGTTGCTGCGGCGATTGGCGCCGCGCGGCTGGGCGCTCGCACGCTGCTTCTGGAACACATGGGTTTCCTAGGCGGCGCTGCGACGGCGCGCAATGTGCTGACCTATTGCGGGCTCTTCACCCTCGGTGAGACAACGAAGCAGGCCGTACGAGGCGTGGCGGGCAACGTCCTGGACGGGCTGAGACGTCTTAACGCTGTGACAGGGCCCGTTCGGCATCGCGGCGTGTTTGTGGTGTTCGACCCCGAGGCCGTCAAGCTGACGCTCGACCGGCTCTGCACGGCGGCGGGCGTCGATGTCTTCCTCCATAGCTTCGTGAGCGAGGCGGAGCGGGAAGGCGACGCGATCACCTCGATCAACTTCGATGACCACGGTGGTCGACACGGCATCAGGGCCAAGGCATGGGTAGATGCGAGCGGCGACTGCGATCTCGCGACGTTTGCGGGAGCGTCGGTGCGCTATGGGAACCACGGTCATGTGAACCTGGGCACACTCGGCACGCGCTATGGTGGAATACCGGCCAGCGTCGAGATTGACGCGGAACGGTTTAAGCAGGCCGTGGACCAGGCGCGCGCCGCCGGTCGTCCGCTGACGAAGGATGTCAGCCTGTTCGCGCGTTTGCCCATATCAGGCGACGTCTGCTGCTATCTGGTGTCGGTCGACTACGATCCCCGTGATGTGCGCAGCCTCAGCAAGGCGGAAGCGGAGGGGCGTGTCCAAGCGTACGAGTATCTCGACATCCTTCGAACGATGCCCGGATGCGAGAGGGCCTATCTCGTCTCCACCGGACCCGAGTTCGGAACGCGCGAGTCACGCCACATCAACGCTGTCGAACAGCTCAAATGGCAGGACGTCCGCGCAGGGCGCGAACGATCTGACACCGTGGCGCTCGGCGCCTGGGGCGTCGAATGGCACGACCGTACGACGTTCGAGAGCACATTCGAAGCTCCGCCGGGCGGCGCCGCTTATTCGATCCCCCTAGACTGCCTCAGAAGCCGTGATACGGCCAACTTGTTCGCCGCCGGCCGCACCGCTGACGGGGATCAGCAGGCCGGCGCCAGTCTGCGCGTCATGGGCACATCCTTCGCGACGGGACAGGCAGCGGGCGTCGCAGCGGCCCTCTTCGCAAATGACGGCACGGTCGACGTCCGGAAGGTGCAATCCGCACTGCGCAATCAGGATGCGGTTCTCGACCCAAGAGACATGCTCGAGGTGCGCCGAGCAACAACGCTATTTCGAGCTTGAATGACTGTGGCCGGCGACGAGCCTTACATCGGATGCGGCGGGGGCGGTCACCGAGTCCCCGAATCAAGAAAGAGTGAACGTGCTGGTGCTATGAGCGGTAGCGAACAGAAGAGGGCTGAGAGGGTAAACTAGGGTGATGCGAGCGGCGAGGTAGTCCGGCACTGCGCTTGCTCCACGGAGCCATGCTTTACGGCGAAAAAAGAAGTGATTGGCAATTTGAAGCAGGTCCCGCTGGGTGGCTGTGGCATGTGAGACACCCTGACGGCGCGTGCGAGTCCTCAATATGCAGTTTTCCCACACTCAAGACTTGCATGGTTGATGCTACCCATCAGGGCTACATCGCGTGGATACCGGAAGCAGAACGTCGCCTCGACTCACCTCAGAGAGGGTAGGTTCCACTAGCGTACGCCGTCTGCAGTTCACGTTGTCACCTTGATGTCAGCGATGTGATGGCGCAGTAATATGCCGAGAACATCGGCCAATCGAGCCTGCCCTCCTGCTGCTGAGCAGACATAAAGTTAACGTATGCCCACGTAGCAGATCGTCATCCCCGCAATCTCATTTTCAGTCCATCGGCCATCGCACACGTTCAGCCTCATCGTTCCTCGACAGAGCAACCCAATGACGCCGCCTCCGCAGCGCGCAGTGCGCTGCTGATAAATATCGTCGACCGTCCGCGCACTTTGCACGACGGCTTCAGCTTGGGATGACGTGCGGCCTTGAGGCGTGACTTGAGGCGGCTCCGACCGAATTGACGCCGTTTCGGGCAAGGCAGGGGTGGGCTCATTAGCGCCAGTCTCAGGTTGCTGCGAAGGAAGCGTTGCGGCCGTGGTCGGATTGAGAGAGGCGGGGGCGGCTGGAGCTGCGGAGGCGACGCCGAAGCTTTCGGCAGAAGGCAACGCCGGCAGCGGTTTACTGCTTACGTCGCGCGGGCGCGGCTGCTGCACGGTGGCCGCATCTTTGCCAATGCGCTCATTGAGCGTCGCTTTGGCGTGCTTGGAACGCGCTGTTGCAGCAGTGGTGGTTGGGCTCGGGCGTACACTTTTGTGTTCTCGCGGCTCGAACACATTATTGTTGGTCGAGGCTTGCGGCGTTACAACCGGATCTCGTTGATCCGGCTCCTCGGCGCGCTGCTCCAGATACCTTCCGGGTTCAGCCGAATCTGTAGGGTCCGATGCGATAACGGCGGCTTTCGACTGCACTTCGTGCACGGCCGGTTTCCTGACGCCGACCGAGAACGCAGCCGCTATTGCGCCACAAGTCAACGCGGCGAACGCCACTTCAAGTGCACGGAATTTCTTGTAAAGTCCGCGCAAGCGATACTGCTTTGCGCCGCAGACTACACAATAGTTCGCGCCGACCTTTAGCGGCGCGTCACACGCTCGACAGGTTGTCATATTTGCCGTTGCTAAGTTGTGCCAGAATCAAGAGCTGCTGCCGCAAAGATCGCATCGCAGGCACCGAGAAAGGCGTTGTTGTTCAGCCGAGTGCTTGTGCCGGAGCCGAGTCTAACCTTGCGTTTCGCACGTTGGGTGTTGCCGCGGCTTCAGCAATAAGGCCAGGATCAGTGACGAATAAGAGGCGCTTGTCACGCCGTACCGCTCCGCTCTCGATCATTTGCCGTAGCACTCGGCTTACCATTTCACGAGAGGCTCCGACCATTCCGGCGATTGTTTCAGTGCCACTTCGCACGAGCCATGTACCTTTAACGTGTTCGGCTGTGTCAATGAGAATGCGCGCGACGCGCTCATGCACCGTCATCAGTGCCAAAGCCTCGAGTTTAAGGTGGGCCTCATCAAGACGCGTCAACGCACTTTCCAATACGTAGCTCGCAAATCGGCTGTTATGCTGCAGTTGCTCAAGCAGCCTGTTCCTCGGGATGTATAAGATTTGGCAAGCCTCCTTCGCCCTGACACTGATTCGGCTCGGTCCGCTGCGAAAGAGGCAGGTCTCTCCGAAAAAGTCGTTCCGGCCGAGCGTGCCAACGATATATGCCCGCGCATCCTGGTCTTCGATGAGGACCACGACTCGGCCCGAAAGTATGAAGTAGACACCTTCCGGATGTTCCTTTGCGCACACGATTGAGGCTCCGTCCGAGTAGGCACGGCGTTTCATGCACGGCGTGAGCGCATTGAATTCATGCTCGGTCAGCAACGAAAAGGGGCTTACATGCCTCAGCATACGTTTCTCCCTAGCCTAGCAACCCATATCTGATAGTGCTCATCGGCCGAGGTTCAAAGTGAGTTGTAACAATTTGTAGCACCGCTCCGACGAGTGTTAATCGAGCGCTGGATGGCCAATAATGTGGGGCGTCGTGGCGGCCGCGATCCTCCATCTCGCGTCGCATCGAGCGGGGTCGGAACCGCCGATTAACGGCAAAATAGGTTGCGTTGAAAGCTACGTTTGTTCAAAGAAGACTATGCTGATGGAACCGCATAGGGCTGGTGCGTTTGAAGATACTGGAAGAGAGATCATCGGCCAGACACACCCGACTGTCCGAACGTTACGCGCGGCCTTAACGGCCAATTCATCCTCAAGGAGAGTTAGGTGCACCTCGGCATGATCGGACTAGGGCGTATGGGCGCGAGTATGGCGCAGCGCCTGATGAAAGGCGGCCATAAGTGTGTGGTCTATGACGTGCACGCAGAAGCCATTGGGAGACTCGTCGATCAAGGCGCGATTGGAGCGGCTTCGCTGGAAGATCTACTCGCCCGGTTAGCGAAACCGCGAACGATCTGGTTGATGGTGCCGGCGGCCGTGGTGGATCAGACGCTGGCGACGCTGGTCCCGCTTCTCGCTGCTGAAGACATCGTCGTCGATGGCGGCAACTCCTATTACCGCGACGATGTGCGGCGCGGAGCCGAGTTGAAACAGCGCGAAATTCATTATGTGGATGTGGGAACAAGCGGCGGTGTGGCGGGACTCGAGCGCGGCTACTGTCTGATGATCGGCGGCGAGGACACTATCGTCCGCCATCTTGCGCCGATTTTCGCCACGCTTGCGCCGGGCATCGCTGCTGCGCCACGAACGCGGGGACGGCAGAAGCGGGACAGCACCGCAGAAGAGGGGTACTTGCACTGCGGGCCGCACGGAGCCGGCCACTTCGTGAAGATGGTCCACAACGGAATCGAGTATGGCTTGATGGCTGCGTATGCCGAAGGTCTGAGCATCTTGCGCCACGCCGACGCCGGCAATCGAGCGCGCGATGCGGACGCCGAGACAACACCGCTGCGGCATCCCGAGTATTACCAGTATGACTTCAACCTGCCTGAGATCGCAGAAGTCTGGCGGCGCGGCAGCGTCATCGGCTCGTGGTTGCTGGATCTCACTGCCGCTGCGCTTGTCGATGACGCCAGTCTGACGAAGTACGCGGGACGGGTATCCGATTCAGGCGAAGGGCGGTGGACGATCGCGGCGGCCATCGACGAAGCCGTCCCTGCTCCTGTTCTGAGCGCCGCGCTCTTTGAGCGCTTCAGCTCGCGCGGTGGTGCGGATTTCGCCAACCGGGTGTTGTCTGCCCTGCGGCACGAATTCGGCGGCCACATCGAAAAGACGAGCGAAGACGCAAAGCGGTGAAGACGACCGCAATGCGTTCGGACGCATTTGTTTTCTTCGGCGCGAGCGGCGATCTCGCCTACAAGCAGGTTTTTCCTGCGCTTCAGGCATTGAGCAGGCGCGGCCAGCTTGATATGCCGGTCATCGGTGTCGGGAGATCCGGCTGGAACGTCGATCAATTCCGCGCCCGCGCCCGCGACAGCGTGGAGAAACATGGCGGACTGGATCCCGAGCCATTCGCGAAGCTCTCTGCGCGGCTCCTATACGTCGACGGCGACTATCGCGACGATGCGACATTTGCGCAGTTGCGCCGGACCCTCCAGAGCGCGGCTCGGCCACTGCATTATCTTGCGATTCCGCCGAGCATGTTCACACCGGTGGTGCAGGGCCTCGCGAAGTCAGGCTGTGCGAAGGACGCGCGCGTGATCGTCGAAAAACCCTTCGGCCGCGATCTCGCCTCCGCACAGGCGCTCAACCGCACGCTTCACGAGTTTTTTCCCGAGTCTGCCATCTTCCGGATCGATCACTACCTGGGCAAGGAGCCGGTGGAGAATCTGCTCTATTTTCGCTTTGCCAACGCCTTTCTCGAGCCGATCTGGAATCGCAACTATGTCGCGAGCGTGCAGATCACCATGGCCGAGAACTTTGGCATCGAGGGCCGCGGACGTTTCTATGAAGAAGTAGGCGCGATACGCGACGTCGTGCAGAACCACATGCTGCAAGTGATAGCTCTGCTTGCAATGGATGCCCCGATTGGACGCGGGGCGGATGCGGTGCGTGATGAGAAGCTGCGCATCTTCAGCGCGATGCGACCGCTCGTTCCTGCGGAGATCGTGCGAGGTCAGTTCAAGGGTTATCGCGATGAGAAAGGCGTAGCGCCCGACTCGCAGGTCGAGACGTTCGCCGCGGTGCGGCTGCATATCGAAACGTGGCGCTGGGCAGGCGTGCCGTTTTACATTCGCGCCGGTAAGCGGCTTCCGATTACCGCCACCGAGGTAGTCGTCGAGCTGAAGCCGCCGCCGCAGACCGTTTTCGATGACAGCCAGCCGTGCCCGTCGAACTATTTCCGTTTTCGAATCAGTCCGGATGTCCTGATCTCGGTGGGCACACGAATAAAGCGGCCGGGAGAAGGCATGGTCGGCGAAGCGGCGGAGCTCATTGCGCACCAGCATTCCGGCGAGGAGATGACGCCCTATACGCGTTTGCTCGGCGACGCCATACGCGGCGACGGCTCCCTCTTCACGCGCGACGACTGCGTCGAGGCAGCATGGCGCGTCATCGATCCAATCCTCGAGAATATCGCGCCGGTCTTCGAGTACGAGCCCGACACGTGGGGACCGCGGGAAGCCGAGCTGATCGTGAAAGGCGAGGGCTGCTGGCGCGATCCCATACATTCACAGCAACCCGGATCGCGGCTTTGACTGTCATCGACAGCGGCAGCATGAGCGCGCGGGACGACGTCATCTTCCTGCTGGACGTCGACAACACGCTGCTCGACAACGACTGCGTGCAGGGCGATCTCAGGAACCATCTCGAGCACGAGTTCGGCACCGCGAGCCGCGATCGGTACTGGGCGATATTTCAGGCGCTGCGCGAAGAGTTGGGCTATGCGGATTACCTGGGCGCCTTGCAACGCTACCGGCTCGGCGCCATGAACGATCCACGGTTGCTGCTGATGTCTTCGTTTCTGATGGACTATCCATTTGCGGACCGGCTCTACCCGGGCTCGCTCGAAACCATCAAGCATCTGCGTGCGTTCGGGTTGACGATCATCCTGTCCGATGGCGATGTGGTTTTCCAGCCGCGCAAAGTCCAGCGCTCGGGATTGTGGAATGCGGTCGAGGGTCGAGTGCTGATCTATATTCACAAGGAGCGAATGCTCGACGACATCGAGCAACATTACCCCGCGCGCCATTACGTGATGGTGGATGACAAGCTGCGCATTCTGGCCGCGGTGAAAGCGCTCTGGGGCGAGCGGGTGACGACCGTCTTTGTGCGTCAGGGGCAGTACGCGCTGGACGCGCACAACATCGCGACTTATCCGTCGGCCGACATGACGGTCGAACGCATTGGCGATCTGACCCACTACGATCTGCCCGCCTTGCTCGCTCGGCCGGTCTTGAATGATGGACTCTAAAGAAGCGCCAGCGCTCGTCTGCATACGTTCTCCACGGTAAAGCCGTATTCGCGCATCACGACCTCACCTGGAGCAGAAGCGCCGAAGCGTTCCACGCCCAGCACGTCGCCGCGATCACCAACGTAGCGATGCCACCCTTGCGACACGCCCGCTTCGACCGCAAGCCGCGCCGAAGTCGAAGGCGCGAGAACCGTATCGCGGTATTCTTTCGACTGCGCGTCGAAGAGCTGCCAGCTCGGCATCGAAACGATGCGCGTCCCAATGTTTTGCGCCTGCAGCTTTTGCTGTGCTGCCACGATCAGGCCGACCTCCGAGCCGCTGGCGATCAGGATCAAGTCCGGTTTGCCGTTCGGCGCATCGGCCAGGATGTACGCGCCGCGCCGCAGGCTGTCTGCTGCCGCGAATTGGACGCGGTCCAACGTTGGCACGTTCTGCCGCGACAGAATCAGCGCGACCGGCCGGTCGCGCGTTTCCAGCGCAACGCGCCACGCGGCTGCGGTCTCGTTGGCGTCGCACGGTCGGATCACATCGAGGTGCGGGACTGCGCGCAGGGCCGCTAGCTGTTCGACCGGCTGATGAGTGGAGCCGTCCTCGCCGACGGCAATGCTGTCGTGGGTAAAGACGTAGATCACGTGCAGCCCCATCAACGCAGCGAGTCGGAGCGGCGGGCGCATGTAATCGGAGAAGATCAAAAACGTCGCGCCGAAGGGCACGGTTCCGCCATGCGCTGCAAGGCCGTTCAGGATTGCTCCCATCGCATGCTCACGCACGCCGAAGTGCAGATTGCGACCGGCATAGCTCCAACCGCCGCCCGCAGAGCCTTGCATGTCACCCGCGCTCGTTGCGGGAGGTTCAAAATCTCCGAGCTTCGACAGCGCGGTGTGCGTCGAGGGATCCAGGTCCGCCGAACCGCCGATCAATGCGGGAAGCCGTGATGCAATGGCGTTCATCACTTTGCCCGAAGCCACGCGCGTGGCCATGCCTTTGGGGTCGGCGCTAAAAGTCGGCAGACCGGCATCCCAGTCCGCGGGCAACTCGCCACTCGTGACCTGGAGAAACTCGCCGGCAAGCTCGGGAAATGCTTCCGCGTAAGCAGACAAGCGCTGGTTCCATTCCGCTTCAGCGCGCTCCCCCTTTTCGATCGCCTGACGAAAATGTGCGCGCGCAGATTCTGGAACGTAAAAGGGCGGCTCCGCCGGCCAGCCAAGGTTCTGCTTGGTGAGCCGCACTTCTGCTTCACCCAGCGGCGAACCGTGCGCTTCGAAGCTGTCCTGTTTGTGCGGCGAGCCGTAGCCCAGATGAGTACGTATCAGAATCAGCGAAGGCCGCCGGATTTCAGCGCGCGCCGTGCGTAGCGCGCGATCGATTGCGTGCAAATCGTTGCCGTCGTCGATCGTCTCCGTGTGCCAGCCGTAAGCCTCGAAGCGCCGCGCCCGATCTTCGGTAAATGTGATGTCGGTCGCGGCGGACAACGTGACGCGATTGTCGTCGTAGAGGTAGATCAGCTTCCCGAGCTGCAAGCTGCCGGCGAGCGAGGCCGCTTCCGACGCGACACCCTCCATCAGGTCACCATCGCTGACGATGCCGTAGGTAAAGTGATTGACGATTTCGCAACCCGGGCGGTTGTAGCACGCGGCGAGATGCGCCTCAGCCATTGCCATGCCGACTCCATTAGCGAAGCCCTGACCGAGCGGTCCCGTCGTTGTTTCGACACCGGGCGTGACGCCGCGCTCGGGGTGGCCAGGCGTCATGCTGCCCCACTGGCGAAAGAGTTTGATTTGTTCGAGAGGCAGATCGTAGCCGGTGAGGTGCAGCAAACTGTACAGCAGCATTGAGCCATGGCCGGCGGAAAGGACAAAGCGGTCGCGATCGAACCAGTCGGGATGGACCGGATGGTGTTTGAGGAAACGGGTCCACAAGACGTATGCCATGGCCGCAGCGCCCAGGGGCAGCCCCGGGTGTCCGCTGTTGGCTTTTTGCACCGCGTCGATGGACAGGAAGCGCAGCGTATTGACGCACAAAGCGTCGAGATCGGGTGCAGAAACCGGGGTGGCAAGCACTGAGTTCATTCGGACCTCGCTGAATTCTTGTGACTAAGCATTGTGCGGTTACGGCGCTGGCGCGTCGATGTGCAGCTCTGCGAGAAGGCGGGCCGCGATAGCGTCGGGGTTGGCATCGATGGACACGACGATTGGATTCTCGTCAGGTCCTGGTTCTTCCAGGGTGTCGAACTGGCTCGGCAAGAGCACGACCGGCATGTAATGTCCGCGCCGTTTCGCCGCGCGATGGCCGATGAGCGCCACATCACCCTTGAGATAGACGAGCCGCACGTCATGACGCGTGCCGAGAAGAATGTCGCGATAGCTCCGCTTCAATGCTGAGCACGCAACGATTCCATGCCGGCCAGCGCGGCGCGTCTCATCGATCCAAGCTGCTATCGCCCGGAGCCACGGCAAGCGGTCGGTGTCTGTGAGCGGAAGCCCGCTGCGCATTTTCTGTACGTTTGCGACCGAATGAAACGAGTCGGCATCCACGAGTTCCCAACGCAGTTGCGCCGCCAATGAAGCTGCGATGGTCGTCTTTCCGGATCCGGAGACGCCCATGATCACCAGAACCACAGGGGGCATCGAGGCAGAGGTGTGGCCGTGTCGGGTAGGCTCGATCATGTTGCATCGGTTAACGAAACAAAACGCTCATCGCACCAGAACCGATCGCTCGCCGTGCGTTCTCGTCGTTTTGTGTAGGGTTGGATGCGTACACATCACACGCGTTCCCGGCTTGCGGGTCTATCTTCCAGGGCAATTGTCAGGCCTTGCGTGACAGCAGCGCAATCGATAACGTGGTGCGACAGCGAGCACTTGGACCATGGGCGGCCGATGAATCAGATGACTACGGCAGACAAGAATCGGCTTTGCAGCATTGCTCGTCGGGCGATGGTGCAACGGGGGCTACTGCCGGATTTTTCTCCGGAGGTGATGGCGGAGACCCAGGCGATCGCGAAAGCTGCATGTGATTCAGGTCCGCTCATCCGCGATCTTAGAAGCTTGCTGTGGGCGTCAATAGACAACGACGATTCGCGCGATCTCGACCAGCTTTCCGTTTCGGAGCGGCTGACGGCCGGTGCGGTCAAGATCCTTGTCGCGGTAGCCGACGTGGACGCGAGCGTGAAGGCGGGATCAGCGATCGACGGTCATGCGCAGATCAATACAACGTCTGTGTATACGGCGGCAGAGATCTTTCCGATGCTGCCGGAGAAACTTTCTACAGACCTCACTTCTTTGAGCGAGGGGCAAGAGCGGCTTGCAATCGTTATCGAGATGATAGTGGGCGCGGACGGTACGGTGAGTGAGTCTGATGTGTATCGCGCGGCCGTCTGCAATCGTGCGAAGCTCGCCTATAACGCAGTCGCCGCCTGGCTCGATGGTTCGGCGCCCGCGCCGCCGCGAATCGCAGTGGTGCCCGGACTTGATGAGCAACTCCGCACACAGGACCGCGTCGCGCAGGTGATGAGACGGCTACGGCACCAGCACGGTGCGCTAAGCCTCGAAACAATCGAGACGCGGGCCGTGTTTCAAGAAAACGCGCTCGCGGACTTGCGAGCCGAGGAAACAAATCGCGCCAAGCAGCTGATCGAAGACTTCATGATCGCGGCGAATGGCGTGACTGCGAAGTACCTCGAGCGGAAGGGTTTGCCCTCGCTGCGCCGTGTCCTTCGCTCACCAGAGCGATGGAAGCGAATTGTCGATCTCGCCTTGGAATCGGGCGAGCACTTGCCCGCAGAGCCGAGTGCGCCTGCGCTTCAGGATTTCCTCGCGTCGCGCCGACAAACAGATCCCGCAGGGTTTCCCGATCTGTCACTCGCCATTATCAAGCTGCTAGGTCGCGGCGAGTATGTCGTCGAGCTACCGGGCCAACGGGTAGAGGGCCATTTCGGCCTTGCCGTTAACCACTATACCCACTCCACCGCGCCCAACCGGCGATTCCCCGATCTCGTTACTCAACGTCTGTTGAAAGCTGCGATCGCGGGACAATCGATGCCTTACGGTAATGCACAACTCGGCGAGCTGGCACGGCATTGTACGGAGCAGGAGGACAACGCGACGAAGGTGGAGCGGCAGGTGCGCAAGTCAGCGGCCGCGCTTCTCCTGGCATCACGGATCGGAGAACGTTTCGACGCGATCGTGACAGGTGCGTCTGGAAAGGGGACATGGGCGCGAATCTCCCAGCCCGTCGCAGAAGGAAAGGTCGTGAACGGATTCGAGGGACTCGATGTGGGCGAAAGGATCCACGTCAAGCTCGTACGAACCGACGTCGAAAACGGCTTCATCGACTTCGCGAGAGACGGACCGTCTCGCAACATCTCCACAAAGGGCGCGGGCAGCACGCGCTCGTCGTGACTGCCGAGTCTCTGTTGCGCAGTAACCCTTGCCCTCGGCGGCTTCAAAAGGACTCTGCATGAACACTCTTTCCGATCGGGTAAAGCAGGCGACCTGTCACAAGCTTCCCAATCCATGTGGTGCGCATCTCGTCGCACGCGCGCTCAAGCGTCATGGTGTCGAGGTGATGTTCGGCCAAAGTCTGCCCTCGGCGCTCTATCTCGTCGCGGCGGAATTCGGTATCCGGCAGATCGCGTACCGCACCGAGAATGCAGGCGGAGCGATGGCCGACGGCTATGCGCGTGCGACGAACAAAGTGGCGGTGGTGACCGCGCAGAATGGGCCCGCGGCGGCGCTTCTGGTGGGGCCGCTTTCCGAAGCGCTCAAGGCTTCCGTGCCGATCGTTGCAATCGTGCAGGACGTGCGGCGCACCCAGACCGACAAGAACGCGTTCCAGGAGCTCGAGCACTTCGATATCCTCCGCGGTTGTGCCAAATGGGTGCGGCGCGTGACGGAACTGAGCCGCATCGAAGATTATGTCGACATGGCGTTCACGGCGGCGGCAAGCGGCCGGCCTGGACCCGCGGTGCTCCTGTGTCCGCAGGACTTGCTGCTCGAAGCGGTCAAAGGCGTCTTGCCGGAGAGTCGCCGCGCGGCGCTCGGAACGTATCCGCTCGATCGCAGCCTCGCGGATTCGGCCCAGATCGAACACGCGGCGCAACTTCTGGCGCAAGCGAACAATCCCCTCGTCGTCGCAGGCGGCGGCGTGCACCTTTCACGCGCGCACGAAGCATTGGCGGAGCTTCAGCACCGCGTGTCGCTGCCTGTCGCTACGACTGCAATGGGCAAAGGCGCCGTGGATGAGCGCCACCCGCTTTCCGTGGGGGTGATCGGCTACTTCATGGGCAAGCGCGGCATGGCGAGGCACCTGAGGCCGCTCGTCGATGAAGCCGACGTGATTCTTTTCGTCGGCGCTCGGACGAATCAGAACGGCACCGACTCATGGACGCTCTTCCCGAAAACGGCGCGCTATATCCACATCGATATCGATGGCCAGGAGGTCGGCCGAAACTACGAGGCGATGCGGCTCATCGGCGACGCGAAGCTCACGTTGAGCGCGTTGACTCAGGCGCTTGCGAAGCAGGATCTCGCGAAGCGCAGCGGCGCACGAGCCGCGCTCGAGAAAACAATCGCTGCGGCACGCAATGCGTTTCGCGACGAAGCCGACAGCGCTACGCGTTCCGATGCCGCGCCGATCAGGCCCGAGCGCCTGATGCGCGAGCTGAACGCGCTGCTCAAGCCCGAGTCGCTCGTCGTGTCCGATGCGAGCTATTCGCCAATCTGGGCTGCCAACTATCTGACCGCGCAACGTGGCGGCATGCGCTTTCTTGCCGGCCGGGGTCTTGCGGGGCTGGGTTGGGGGTTGCCGGCGGCCTTGGGCGTCAAGGTCGCACATCCGGATCGGGACGTGTTTTGCATCACCGGCGATGGCGGGTTCGCGCACGTGTGGTCCGAGCTCGAAACCGCTAAACGCATGGGCATTAAAGTTACCGTGCTGGTGCTCAACAACCAGATCCTTGGCTATCAGTGGCATGCGGAGGACGTGCTCTACGGCGATCACACCGACGCGTGCCAACTCGGGCCGGTCGATCACGCCGCCATCGCGCGCGCATGCGGCTGCGAGGGCATTCGCGTCGAGAAGCCCGCGGATTTCAAGCCCGCCCTCGATCGCGCTGCCCAATCGCACGTGACGACGGTGATTGACGTCATGATTGATCCGAAAGCGTATCCACCGATCACGTTGTACGAAGGTCGCATCGGTTTTTAGACGTGGTCAAACCGTTCATCTTGCGACTCCGCGGTGCTACGCCGAAGGAACGGGCTAGAACGAAACGACCATGCAGTGCAGGTGCGAGCCGATACCCAGATGAAAACTGAACTGACCGTTCTCGCGCTGTGCGCGCTGTTTTCTTTGCTGGGTCCGCGAGCGGCCGAAGCGCAAACCGACGCGGCGCACTATCCCAGCCGCCCCATCCGCATCGTCGTTCCGTTTCCACCCGGCGGCGCGACCGACATCATGGGTCGCACCCTCGGGCAGAAGCTCACGCAGCGCTGGGGGCAGCAAGTCATCATCGACAATCGTCCCGGCGCCGGCGGCAACATTGCCGCGGAGCTCGCGGCGCGTGCAGCGCCCGACGGGCACACGCTGTTTTTCGCAGCGAGCGCGCAGCTCGCGGTGAATCCGAATCTCTATGCGAAAGTCCCATACGATCCTATCAAGAATTTTGCTGCCGTCGTGCTCGTCGGTTCAGGCGCAAACATCGTCGTCGCGCATCCGTCGCTGTCGGTGCGATCGCTGAAAGAGCTCATTGCGCTTGCGAAGTCGAAACCGGGCCTCTTGCAGTACGCGTCGCCGGGAAGCGGTTCCACCGCGCACCTCTCGGCCGAGTTGCTCAAGATCGAGGCGGGCATCGATATCGTGCACGTCCCATACAAGGGCGCTGCGCCCGGTGTCATCGATGTGCTGGGCGGGCAGGTGCCGCTGATGTTCGTCAGCATGCCGTCGGTGCTGGGCCATGTGAAGGCAAGCAAGCTCGTCGCGCTGGGCGTCACCAGCGCGCGCCGGTCCGATGCGGCGCCCGACGTGCCGACGTTCGCCGAGACGATACCGCGGTTCGAATCCAGTTCCTGGTATGGCATCGTCGCGCCCGCCAACTCGCCGCGGGATGTGATCGCCAAGCTGAACGCCGCAGTGCTGGCGAGTCTGAAAGCGCCTGACGTGCGCGAGATTTTCGCGGCGCAGGGAACGGACATCATCGGCAGCACGCCCGAGGAATTCGCGCGTTACATCAAAGCGGAGCTCGCCAAGTGGGCGATCGTCGTGAAGAAGTCCGGCGCTCGCGTCGATTGACAAGGGAGAACGATGGTCACCACCAAGATTGTCCGCGTCTACACCGGAGAAGACCGACGCAGTCACTTCGAAGACCTCGTCGCGCCGATGAAAGATTTTCGCCTGGGCACGCTGTTCTCTTTCAAATCCGAAATGATCCCCGTCAAAGGTCTCGTCTTCCGGGAGAACCCGGTCGCTGGCTCCGATGCATTCCACACAGCGCCGCAGCGCCAGTTCGTTATCACCCTGGTTGGTGCAGTCGAGCTCAAAGTGGGGGACGGGAGCACGCGCGTTTTCGGGCCCGGTGACGTGCTGCTGGCCGAAGACATCGCAGGCGAAGGTCACTCCGCGCGCGAGCTCATCGGCC
>JAQGNH010000566.1 GCA_028291945.1 Betaproteobacteria bacterium | reverse complement strand
GCTCGTCGCTCAGCCGCACTCCGGTCGACGCTATGCGCTCGGCGATCAGCCGGGCGCGCACGATCAGGTCGGCACGTATGCGGTCGGTGAGCTGGCCCTCGAGAGCTTGAGACATATACAGCTCTGCAGCGAAGATCGAAATCCCGATCAGCACCAGAGAACCGAGAAAGAGCTTCGAGCGAATTCCCAGGGTCACAACGCGCTACCGCGGGTTTTGAATCTAATGTGTCGCACTACGATGAATTCCGGGGACTGTGCCGTTCAAATTACGCGCTGAAACCGTCATCGTCTTTTTCAATTTTTGTAACACAGCGAGCCTATGCTATTCGTGGTCACAACACCACGGAGTTTCCCTCATGATTATCGTTGATGCCATCAATTCAGCGCCGACCGAACACGCGGTCTATTTTCTGGTGACGGCGTATATCGAATCCCTATGCCACTTCAACAGCAGCGCCGGGGTACCCCGCCCTGTCCTTCGGCTGCCCATCTCCGGGCCGGCAGACCTCGCGTCACGCCTGGATACGCTGGAAAGCAATGTCACTGTGCCGCTCGAAGCAGTGGTGCCGGTGTCTGAAGTCGCTGGGGTTCTTTCCTCAGCAGTCAATCGCATCGGCAGCCTCACCGGGGTGAAAGCAGCGACGGGCGCCTGCTAGACGCCGCGGGAAAAACGATAGCCCGCGCTCCTGACCGTCTGGATGAGCCGATCGTGTCCGGTCGGCTCGAGCACTTTGCGTAGCCGTCTGATGTGCACGTCTACCGTGCGCTCTTCCACGAACACGTGATCGCCCCAGACGTGATCGAGCAGTTGCGCGCGGGAATAAACGCGGTCGTGATGAGTCATGAAGAAGTGCAGCAGACGGAATTCGGTCGGTCCGAGCGCGAGTGACTGGTCATGGGCGGAGACTCGATGACTCACCGGGTCCAGCTTCAGGCCTTCGGCTTCCACCGAGTCGTCGGTGACCTGTGGCGCGCGGCGCCTGAGGACGGCTTTGATGCGCGCATTCAGCTCTGCAGGGCTGAACGGCTTGGTCATGTAGTCGTCTGCGCCAACCTCCAGACCTACGAGCTTGTCCTGCTCCGCCCCACGCGCCGTGACCATGATCAGCGGAATACCTTCGGTCCTTTTGTTCCCGCGCAAAAAGCGCGCGAGCTCGACGCCGCTCATGCCGGGTAGCATCCAGTCGATGAGGATCAGATGGGGGAGCGCCTCTCGCACGAGCTCGAGCGCCTGCTCGGCAGTGCCTGCGCGCATCGCTTGATGGCCGGCGCGCTCCACGTTGTAGGCGATGAGCTCCTGGATGTCCGGCTCGTCTTCGACAATCAATATCACTGCCACGCGCACCGCCTGTCTTGTTGCACCTGCCGCATATTATTAAGTATGCGTGACGTTTTCGTTACAGCGCTCGCATCGCGCGAAATCCGTAGCCGCGAGCGTGGCGTTTGCCTATACTCGCTTACCATGGTTCAGAAACGTCCTGAGGCCACCGCAGCACTTCATGGCTGAGACTATTGCCGAGTACGCGACGCTCGCTGCAGTCGATCTCGGAAGCAACTCGTTCCATTGTCAGATCGCTCGCGTCGTAGGCGATCAGATCTATCCCCTCGATTCATTGCGTGAGCCGGTCAGGCTCGGGGCGGGCCTGCGGGAAGACAAATTGCTGGATGAGGGTGCGCAGGAACGGGCGCTCGCCTGTCTTCAGCGGTTCGGCGAGCGCCTGCGCGGATTCGACCGCCACGCCGTCCGCGCCGTCGGAACGAACACCTTGCGCGTAGCAAAGAACGCCACTGCATTCCTGAAACGGGCACAGGCTGCGCTGGGTTTTCCGATCGAAGTGATCGCCGGCCGCGAAGAGGCGCGGCTCATTTACATCGGTGTGCAGCACAGCCTGCCGCCTTCGAAAGAAAAGCGGCTCGTCGTCGATATCGGCGGCGGCTCGACGGAACTGATTATCGGTGCAGGGACCAAGCCGGTTAAGCTCGCCAGCCTGTACATGGGTTGCGTCAGTTACAGCCTGCGTTTTTTTCCCGATGGCAAAATCACCAAGTCCGCGATGAAGAAAGCCGAGCTTGCCGCGCGTAACGAGCTGCAGCCCATCGTCGCCGGCTACTCCCGCAAACAATGGCAGCAGGCGGTCGGCTCTTCCGGGACCATACGCGCTCTTGCCGATATCGCGCAGCTCAATGGATTCATGGCGAGCGCCATCACGCCTTCGGGGCTGGACAAGCTGCGGGCGAGCTTCGTCAAAGCAGGCGACCTCGCGCGCGTCGATCTTGCTGGCATCCGACCTGACCGCCTGCCGGTGCTGCCGGGCGGGCTCGCGATATTGATCGCGGTGCTGTCCGAGCTGGGAATAGCCGAGATGAGACCGGCGAGCGGCGCCATGCGCGAAGGACTGCTCTACGACCTGCTCGGGCGGGTGCACCGCAACGATATGCGTGATGTGACAGTGGGCCAGTTCATGCATCGCTATCACGTCGACGCTTCACAGGCTCGCCGCGTCAGTGCACTGGCTCAATCGCTCTATTCGAAGCTTGCTGCGGACGAGCGCAATCCCGATGAAAATACATCACTGTACATAGGCTGGGCGGCAAAGCTGCACGAGATCGGCATCTCGGTCGCTTACAGCGGCTACCACAAACACAGCGCGTACATACTCGAAAAAGCCGACATGCCGGGCTTTTCTCGTGACGAGCAGGTGCAACTGTCGCTGCTCGCGCTCGCCCACCGCAGGTCGCTCAAGAAAGTGTTTGCCTTCCTCGACGGCGCGGTCGACTGGCGCAGCGTGCTCGCCCTGCGTCTGGCGGCACTGTTCTACCGCGGGCGATCGGATGTCTTGCTGCCTTCGTTTCAGCTGAAGGCGCAGGGCTTCCGCTACCGCCTCGCCCTCGACACTGACTGGCTCACCCGCAATCCGCTGACAGCGACCGCTCTGCACGAAGAAGTGAAGGAGTGGGAAAAAATCGGCTTCGAGTTGCGCGTCCCCGGGCTCGAAGAATTCGAGGCTGCCGCAGAAACTGCAATGGGCGTGCAGTAGCGCCTAAAGCAGATCGACACTCATCACAGCAATCACGGCAGCCGGTTCGTCGTCGCTCGCCGAGAGCCACCACACTCCCGCCTTTTTCAGATGCCACGACGACGCTTTCCCGGTCAGGGCCAGCGCCACTGCCGCACCGAGCGTCGGCTGGTGACCCACGACGACAACGGTCCCCGACCCATGGGGCCAGCCCGCAGCTGCGAGTATCTCGGCAGCCTGCGCACCTGTTTTGACCTTCTCGCTCGTGTTCGCCTCTCGCGGCAGCGCTTGGGCTGTCTGCTGTGCCCGCACGGCGGGGCTCACGAGCATGCGTGCATCCTTCGGCAGCCGCGAGTCGAGCCAAGCTCCCATGCGGGAGGCCTGCTTGATTCCTTTCGGCGTCAGCCGTCGCGCTGCGTCATCAGCCCCGTTTTCGGAGTCGGCGTGGCGCCACAAAATCAAGTCCATCTCAAGGATGTTTCGCGACCGCGAAAGCCCCTCTGAAAACCATCGAAGCACGGCGCACGACCGATCATACCGACTCCGCCTGGGCTCGGGAGAGTTGCTCGAGAAGTAACTGCTGTGCACTGCAGCGCTCTGCACCATCGGGAGACAGCAGTCGATAACTGCCATCGGACTGCATTTGCCAGGCTTGCGTATTGTCCAAAAGATAGGACATGAGGCCTTCCGAGATTACGCGTTTTTTCAACCTCGCATCGAACACGGGAAAAGCGACTTCGACTCGACGGAAGAGATTACGCGGCATCCAGTCCGCGCTCGACATATAAACGTCCTCGGAGCCGCCGTTGAAAAAATAGAAGACACGCGTGTGCTCGAGAAACCGCCCCACGACCGATCGCACCCGAATATTCTCCGATACACCGGGTAGGCCTGGGCGCAGCGCACACACACCACGCACGATCAAATCGATTTCAACGCCCGCTTTAGACGCCTCATAAAGCGCTGCAATCACCACCGGCTCGAGCAATGCGTTCATCTTGGCGATGATGCGGCCTTTGCGTCCCGCTGCGGCATGCGCCGTCTCGTTTTGAATCGCGCGCAGCAGCTGCCTGTGCAGCGTGAACGGGGATTGCCACAGATGCTTGAGCTTGCTCGCCTTGCCGAGACCTGTCAGCTGCGTGAAAACGTCGTTGACATCGGCGCAGATCTGCTCGTTCGCAGTGAGCAGACCGAAATCGGTATACAGCTTCGTCGTTCGAGCATGATAGTTGCCCGTCGAAAGATGCACGTAGCGCCGCAGCACGCCGTCTTCCCGGCGCACGACCATCAACATCTTGGCATGGGTCTTGTAGCCGACTACGCCGTAGACCACGTGCGCGCCTGTTTCCTCGAGTCGCTGCGCCCAGTTGATATTCGCCTCCTCGTCAAACCGCGCGAGGAGCTCCACTACGACCGTCACTTCCTTGCCGCTGCGTGCAGCCGCAATGAGTATCTCCATCAGCTCCGACTCAGCGCCCGTGCGATAGACGGTCTGCTTGATCGCCACCACGTTCGGATCACGCGCGGCCTGCTGCAGGAACTCGATCACGGGCTGGAACGACTGAAACGGGTGGTGCAGGAGCACGTCACCGGCGCGCAACGTCTCAAAGACGTCATGTGCGCGTCCGCGAGCGTTCGGCAGCCCGGGAACGAACGTGCCAAACTTCAGGTCGGGACGGTCAACCCAGTCTGGCACATTGATGAGCCGCACGAGATTGACAGGCCCGTTGACGCGGTAAAGATCCTGCTCGTTCAAACAAAACTGTGCGAGCAGGAATTCGGTGATGTGTGCGGGGCAATTGTCGGCGACTTCCAAGCGTACTTCATCGCCGAACTGACGCTGCGGGAGTCCGCCTCGCAAGGCTGCACGCAGATCCTTGATCTCCTCCTCATCGACGAAAAGCTCGCTGTTGCGCGTGACCCTGAACTGGTAGCAATCGACGACACGCATGCCTGCGAAGAGCTCGTCCACGTGCGCGTGCAGGATGGAAGACAGAAACACGAAATCGTACTGCGCCGTTGCAACCTCGGACGGAAGCCGTATGACGCGGGGTAGGACTCGGGGTGCCTGAACTATTGCGGTACCAGACTTGCGGCCGAACGCGTCTTTGCCTTCGAGCTCGACCGCGAAGTTCAGACTTTTGTTCAGCACCCGGGGGAATGGGTGTGCGGGGTCGAGTCCGATCGGCGTCAGCACCGGCATCACTTCGCGCAGGAAGTAATTTTTGACCCATGCCGCCTGCTCGGGTGTGAAGTCACCGCGCCTTAAAAAACGCACACCCTGCGCCTCGAGCTGGGGCAGCAAGGTCTGATTGAACAACTGGTACTGCGCCGAGACGAGCGCGTGTATTTCCCGGGCGACCTGCTCGAAGAGCTGATCCGGCCGCGTGCGGTCCGGCCCGACGGGTGGCGCTCCGGCTTCTATCTCGGCATGGAGACCGGCGACGCGGATTTCAAAGAATTCGTCTAGATTGCTGCTTACGATACAAAGGAACTTCAGGCGCTCGAGCAGCGGGTAGCTTTCATTCTCAGCCTGTGCAAAGACGCGTCGCGTAAACGCAAGCTGTCCGAGCTCCCGATTAAGATAGAGATGCGGCGCGAGACGCGGGCCTCTGGCGGCACCACCGGACGCTTCAACGCTCGTTAGCTGAGTCGCCGTGGCTGCAGTCGCCGGCTGCATGCCGGTTACGTCCCGAATATTCATTTCCGGATATTTAGAAAGACTTTCGTCAGCGGGCGGAGGGCCGCCGCGTGAGCCGTCCAACTGTATCAACCGAACCTTCCGGTTATGTAGTCCTCGGTTTCGCGGCGTGACGGCTTGATAAATATCGCGTCCGTGCGGCCGACCTCGATCAACTCCCCGAGGTACATGTATGCAGTGTAGTCCGAAACACGGGCGGCCTGCTGCATATTGTGGGTTACGATGACGATCGTAAAATCCTTCTTTAGTTCCATGATCAGCTCCTCTATCCGCGCGGTGGATATCGGATCGAGCGCCGAAGTCGGCTCGTCGAGCAGCAGGACCTCAGGTTTTACTGCAATGCAGCGTGCTATGCACAAACGCTGCTGCTGGCCGCCCGACAAGCTCGTCCCGCTTTGCCGCAACTTGTCCTTCACTTCTTCCCAGAGCGCCCCTTTGCGCAAAGCCCATTCCACACGATCGTCCATTTCGCTGCGGCGCAAACGTTCGTGCATGGACACGCCAAACGCGATGTTTTCGTAAATAGACATCGGAAACGGCGTCGGTTTCTGAAATACCATGCCGACGCGCGCTCTCAGGTCTATGAGATCGACGTCAGTATCGAGGATGTTCTTGCCGTCCAGGCGCAGTTCGCCTTCGGCACGCTGCTCTGGATAAAGCTGATACATGCGGTTCATCGTACGCAGCAGCGTAGATTTGCCGCAGCCCGAAGGACCGATGAAGGCCGTGACGCGGTGCTTGTAGATATCCAGATCGATGTTCTTGAGCGCGTGAAACTTCCCGTAATAGAAATTGAACCCGCGCGCACAAATCTGGACTTCCTCGCGCACGTCGCCAAAGTTCTTTTGCGGAACCGCAAATGCGGAAACGCTCATTGCTTGAAACCTTCCTTGAAGATGAGCCGCGCGAGGACATTGATCAGGAGAACGCCCACCGTGATCAGGAAAACGCCCGCCCACGCAATCTGCTGCCAGTCGTTGAAAGGGCTCATCGCGAACTTGAATATCGTCACAGGGAGGTTCGCCATCGGCTCGCTCACGTCGAGGCTCCAGAACTGGTTGGATAAGGCAGTAAACAGGAGCGGTGCGGTCTCGCCTGCAATGCGAGCGACTGCCAGCAAAACGCCCGTGACGATGCCCGCACGCGCGGCGCGTGCGGTGATATAGCAGATCACCTTCCATTTCTGCGCGCCCAAAGCAAACGCGGCTTCCCGCAATGTATTGGGCACCAGCGCAAGCATGTTTTCTGTCGTGCGCACCACCACCGGGATGACGATCAGCGCGAGCGCGATGATGCCCGCGATGCCTGAGAACGACTTCATGCGGGTGACGACGACCGCGTACACGAACAGCCCTATGACGATGGACGGTGCGGACAGCAGGATGTCGTTGATGAATCGCGTCGCAGATGCAAGCCAGCCGCGCTGGCCGTACTCGGCAAGATAGATGCCGGCGAGTATGCCAATAGGCGTCCCAACCAGGCTCGCCATTCCGACGAGGATCAGACTGCCCACGATCGCGTTCAGCAAACCGCCTTCACTGCCGGGCGGCGGCGTCATTTTCGTGAAGAGATCAAGTGACAGCCCGCCGAAACCCAGTCTCACGACTTCGAACAGGATCCACAACAGCCAGAACAATCCGAATACCATCGCCCCGAGAGACAGGGCGAGCGCGATCTGATTGACGAGCTTGCGGCGGGCGTGAAGCGTCATATCTGCCTTGCCAGCCTCAAGTCCTGCTTCCTTCGCCACGAGATAGTCGCAGCAGCAGCCACTTCGAAGCTGCGAGGACGAGGAACGTGATCAGGAACAGGATGAGCCCCAGTTCGATCAACGCTGCCGAATGCAGACCCGGATCGGCTTCCTGGAACTCGTTCGCCAGCGCGGAAGTAATGCTATTGCCGGGAGAAAAAAGCGAAGCGTTGTTCAGAAAATTGGTGTTGCCGATGACGAACGTGACGGCCATCGTTTCACCAAGGGCACGACCGAGTCCCAGCATTACGCCGCCGATCACCCCCACTTTGGTGTACGGGAGTACGACCTTCCGGGTCACTTCCCAGGTCGTTGCGCCGAGGGCATAGGCCGATTCTTTGAGCAGCGACGGCGTGACAGAGAAGACATCGCGCATCACCGCGGCGATGAATGGAATGATCATGATCGCGAGGATGATTCCGGCGCTGAGCAAACCTATCCCGAGCGACGGGCCCCTAAACAGCGTGCCTACGAGCGGGATATTACCCAGTGTCGCAGCCAGCACAGGCTGAACGTACTGGCCAAAAAAGGGCGCAAAGACGAGCAACCCCCACATGCCATAGACGATGCTGGGAATGGCCGCAAGCAACTCGATTGCAGTGCCGAGCGGACGGCGGAGCCATCGCGGCGACAGCTCCGTGAGGAACAGCGCAATGCCGAAACTGACAGGCACCGCGATGGCGAGCGCGATGATGGACGTCACGAGCGTGCCATAAATCGGGATCAGCGCCCCGAAATGCTGTGCAGGCGGGTTCCACTCGGCGTGCCACAGGAATGAAATGCCGAATCTCTGCAGCGAGGGCCACGAGGAGATCAGCAGCGAGATGATGATGCCGACGAGCGTCAGCAGCGTGAAGACTGCGAACGCTCTGGTGATGTTGAAAAAAAGCGCATCACCGAGGCCGCTGTTCTTGCGCCGCGCACTGAGGCCCGGCGATTGTTTTGTTATAGAGTCGGACGTCGGCACGGCAACTACGGGATGAGCAACTGTGATATCCATGTTAGCTCTTTTCTGGCCACTCAGATAACAACAGACGCCGGCGCGTGCGCCGGCGTCAATAACGCCCCTGCCTTGTAAAGCTACGAAGCTATCGCGCTGCTGCCCAGAGCGATTTTCCAGAACCGTCCTTGATATCCGATGACCACGCGGTCCGAATGAGTTTCACGACGTTGTCCGGCAATGGCACATAATCGAGATCGGCTGCGAGCTTGTCGCCATTCTCGTAGGCCCAGTTGAAAAACTTCAGGACCTCGGCAACCTGCTGTGGCTTCTCCGGGGCCTTGTGCACGAGAATGAACGTGGCGCCGGTAATCGGCCAGCTGTCCTTGCCCGGCTGGTTGGTCAAAATTTCATAGAACGCAGCTTTACTCCACTCAGCACCCGCCGCTGCAGCCTTGAATGCGCTGTCATCCGGAGCGACATAGGCGCCGGACGCATTCTGCATGATGGCGTGCGCAAGTTTGTTCTGCTTGGCGTAGGCATACTCTACGTAACCGATCGAGCCTGGCAGGCGCTGCACGAACGCGGCTACGCCCTCGTTACCCTTGCCGCCAAGACCAACCGGCCATTGCACCGCTTGACCTTCGCCGATTTTCTGCTTCCACTCCGTATTCACCTTCGCGAGATAGTTCGTGAAGATGAAGGTGGTCCCCGAACCATCCGCGCGACGCACGACGCCGATGTCCTGGTTGGGCAGCGATATGCCGGGATTCAGGTCCCCGATGGCTTTGTCGTTCCACTTGGTAATCTTGCCGAGGTAGATGTCGCCGAGGACCTGACCATTCAGTCGCAGCTGACCCGGCTTGACGCCTGCGATGTTCACGACGGGCACGACACCGCCGATCACGGTAGGAAATTGCACGAGGCCGTCTTTCGCGAGATCCTCTGGCTTCAGCGGCGCGTCCGAGGCGCCAAAGTCCACCGTTTTTGCCTGGATCTGCCGGATCCCGCCCGATGAGCCAATCGATTGATAGTTCACGCGGTTTCCGGTCGCTTTGTTGTATGCATCGGCCCATTTCGCGTAAACGGGGGCTGGAAACGACGCGCCGGCCCCGGTCAGCTCGGCTGCGTGCACCAGCGGCGCAACGACCAGCGCCGCTGCTGCAATCACCTGTTTTAACGGTGAAATTCTCATATAGCTTCCTGTTGTGGTCTTCAGAGAGCGCCAGTATATGCGCTCGATGTTACAAAAAAGTGACACGCCTTTTGCAATGATCCTTGGGACCTGGACCCGTGCCGGCGGCGCGCGGCGATAGCGCGAGCACAGGACCGCTTATTGGGAAATCCGAGCCATCGCGCTCACCCCCAGGCAAGGTAGAACGTTATCGCTGCTAATTGTTACGATTCGAACTGACGCGCCGCGTAGCGGGCATAGACTTGCAGCGATCGCGCTTGCTGGTTTCTAAGAGCGGCGCACTTCCCATTTTTGCAACATAATCGTCACAACTCACGAGGACAGCACATGGAACTCAAAACATTCATTGCCGAGACGCTGGTTGCAATTCAAGAAGGCGTGCAGACCGCGATCGAGCGAACGAAAGACACCCAAGGCGCGATCAATCCCTGTTTCGGAGGGACGAGCAGCGCGGCGCATCAGCTCGTTCAGCTCGTCGAATTCGATCTTGCAGTCACCATCGCGCAAGATGCTGACGATAATGGACATGCCGAAATCGAAGTGCTTACTGCAAGCCTTGGCGGCAAAGCCAAAAAGTTGAAGGACGTCGCAAATCTGAGCCGCATTCAGTTCGCCATTCCGATTCTTCCGGCAACTCAGATGCTGCACGGCGATGACACGGCAGACGTTGCGGCGGAGTCGTTGCGTCGCGCGAGTAAGGTGGCGAGTGCGCCGACTGACGCGTTACAAGGATCGGGCAGCGTTCCGGGGGCAGCGGCAGCGCATGCGGCAGCCGAAGGGACGTCAGAAGTGACGCACGAACAGTAGACGCTCGCTACCGCAGGATCAGGCGAGCAGCAGGGCTGCAATGGCGATCGCACAGCAGACCCAGGCGATCACGACGCGGCCTCTGCTGCGGGGATTGCCCGGGCGGCGGTTCGATTGTGCGGGCGTGTTTGAGTTTCCGGCGGACGGCAGCTCGATCATCGTTCCAAACAACATGCGCCTACTCCTGCGTCATCGAACGCCTCGGCTAGGACATTAAGTAGACTGACTCGGCTGGCGCACAGGCGCTACGTTGACTGAAGATGTCGCTGTCGGATAGGGATGATTGCACGCTCGCTTGTTGCGATGAAATACGGCAATGCGATGTCGAAGTTGTCCAAGCGATGCGGCTCATGGAACATTACGCACACGCTTTACCAATCGCCCCGCTTTCGCCTTGTAGAGCATGCGGCCTTTTTTCAGTGCCTTTAACTGCAGCTTCTTGCGACGCTTCGCAATCTGTGCAGTCAAGGCCGCATGAGCGTTAGGTGAGCCGTGCACCGTCTTTATTTGTTCCTGCAGCACCACGAGATCGTGATCGTCGCCGAGCGCATCGGCCACTGACGCCGACCGCTCAATCAATTTGGAGAAACGGCCGCCCTCCGCCGGATCGACGACCTCCAACGCCTGCCCGAGATATTTGACCTGCTTGCGCAACTCGTGCAGGCACTCGGGGGAACGTTCCGTCTCTGCATTCGCAAGCGCTTTGCGGCCCCGCACGTATATACGCTTGAGCCCTTCGCGCAGATCAGATGCGCCCTTCCCGGAAATGCGCCAGCGCTGGACGCGCATCCACGCGTCCTCGAGTGCTTTCGCACTCTTGTCGAGAGTATCTGTTCGCTGCATTTCCTTGCGCGCAGCAAGCCGGGCCTTTTCGAGCGGCGCGCGCAACTTGAGCAGCAGCGCGCGCTGAGCTGCGTTCTTGTCGCGCTTCAGCAGATCATCGAGCGCGTCCATCACAACCTTGGCATCGCGCACGCCGCTAAGCGGCCGCGCCGCATCACGGAGCGCCGCGTTCTCGCGCGCATAAATGTCCTCGCCCACTGCCGGTCTCAGCAAACGCAGGGTTGCACGCGCACGTTTCAGGTCTTTCCTTGCGTCGTGTACCACCTTGTCCGACACCGTGCCTTGGCCACGCAGCCGGCACAACGCATCGCCGATGCGCCTCCGAAGCTCGTCCTTGACCTCGGTCGAGCGCGTCACCGTTGGCCGCGTGCGTGCGTGATACCGCGCAGAAATCGTCGGTTGCCGCACGGTGCGTGAATGATCACGTTGATAAGTTTCGCTACCTCGTCGCGCGGCGCAATCGTCTGAAATATGTTTTCCATAATGGCGTGCAACGTGAGATCAGAGGCGATGCAACCCGCGTGCGCCGCAAGAAAACGTGGTCGACACTGATCTATGACGGTAAATCGGCGCCGGACGAGTCTTGCTGAACGCGCTAATGACATTCGAGCTAGGTGGATCATACGAGCCGATTCGGCTCCTGAATTCAATACTGGATACCCACGACGAGCTTCATGACCCATCGATCCGAGGCCGGTGTAAGGCCACGCCCGATGCCGAAATTCACATCCACTTTGCGGATTTCGGAGTCGATCACCGCATAAAGGGTCTGACTGAGGTCACCGATGTGGCCGAGATGCCGCACCGGACCGAGCTCGTTATAGCTTTCGAATCCCAGCTGAAAGCCATGAGGCGTCTCGTATGCAACCTTCGTGTCGAACTCGAACGCGACTGGACTGTTCGGCGAGCCCGACAGGCTCCAGTCGAAGTTTGTATTGAACGCGACCGTCCATGGGCCGGACCGGTAGCCGTAAATGCCTTTGAGCTGCGCATTCCAGGGGACTTCGCCCACGCGTCGACTGCTCTTGCCGATTTCGAGATTCATGCCCCAAAACGAGCCGCTCCTGTCATCGTGAGGCGCAATGTACTTGAACCGCAACTTCTGGCCGTCGTAGTTTGAGCCTGTGCCCGGACCAGTCGTAGTGAGTAGGTAAAGCCCCAGCTCCATGGTGGGGCTCAGCCCGTAATAGAACTCGGGCGTGAAGCGAAATGTGTGATGCGCCGGCTGCGCACCCGGGAAGTCCGGCTCGCGACTACCTGACACGACGTAGTTGCTATGGAAATCCGAGCCGAAGCGCCCGGGTTTGGTGAGGTCGTCCATGTACACCTGAATCTCATCAGGGGCTGCCTGCGCATAACTTGCGACGAACGAAAACGAGAGGACCACAAGTATCGGCAGGAGCGGCACACGCACCATCACAATCCTCCGTTCGCCGGATGCCAACCTTCTTGGCAGCTTAGCCGGCGTCCCGCAACCCACAATTGATCGAGTTCCCTACGGGCCATAGGGCTCGTCTTGACGCGGCGCGCCGTTGAGCCCGCTAGCCAACGCCTAAACGAGATCGAATACCAGCACTTCAGCGGCATGACCGCCATTCAGAGTAATCTCCGAAACGCCTATCAGCTTTGCGGCGTCACCGGCGTCGAGTGTTTGGCCATTCACATCGATCCTGCCCCGTGCCACGTGGACGTAAACCTTGCGGCCTGCGCGTACCGTCTGAACTGCCCGCTCGGTCCCATCGAAGAGGCCCGCGTACAGGCTTGCATCCTGATGGATCGTCACCGAGGCGTCCCGGCCATCGCGTGAGGCGACCAGACGCAAGCGGCCGCGCTTGGAATCGGCGTCGAACCTCTTCTGCTCATAGCTCGGCGGGATACCCGTTTCGCCGGGCTGTATCCAGATCTGCAGAAAGTGAACCGGTTGATCGCTCGAAGGATTGAACTCCGAATGCTTGACGCCAGTGCCAGCGCTCATGCGCTGCACGTCGCCCGGCTCGATGATCGAGCCGGTACCGATGCTATCCTTGTGCGCGAGCCGACCCTCGAGGACATAGCTGATGATCTCCATGTCGCGATGGCTGTGCGTGCCGAAACCCTTCCCCGGCGCTACCCTGTCCTCGTTGATGACTCTCAGGGCACCGAACTGCACATGTTGCGGGTCGTAGTAATCGGCAAAGGAGAAACTGTGAAAAGAGCGCAGCCACCCGTGGTCCGCATACCCACGCTCACTTGCTTTTCGTAGCTCTAACATCGATGCGCTCCTTGCTTGCTCAATCGCCTCGCTAGGGAAGACGTGACGTGCAGCATTCAATGCTCCGCATAACGTGCCCACAACGCGCACACCCTCGCCGACAACGGAGCTGCCGCGGACGCTCATGTTAGCGGGCTTTGTGTCCTATTGGCGGGCAAGATCATCCGCGGTATCCTCGAGCGCGCCGCAAGGCTCATCCTTTGCTAAACCAGCCGGGCACTTTCGGCCAATGCGACAGACGTCTTGCGCGTTCACGGAGCAGCACTATGGTGCGTTACCTTATCTCGTGTGTCGTTCTGGCCGCAGCCGGTCTCGTCGGCGCGCAGGACAACTATCCTTCCAAGCCGATCCAGATGGTCGTGCCATTCCCGCCAGGTGGCGTTGCGGATATTACTGGGCGCCCTACTGCCCTCGTGATGAGCAAGCTGCTCAGGCAGCCCATCGTCATCGTGAACAAACCGGGCGCGGGCGGCGCGATCGGCATGGCTACGGTCGCAAAAGGGCGAGCGGATGGTTATACATTGCTGATGGCGCTTTCTTCCGTTTCGATCATTCCCGTCGCTGAGCGCTTGCAGGGACGGGAACCCTCATACGAGCTGAATCAGCTTGCGCCAGTGGCACTCATCAGTGCCGACCCGACCGTGCTCGTTGTCCGCGCCGATGGTCCATACAAGACGATCAAGGATTTCGTTGCTGCAGCCAAGTCGCAGCCGGGCAAGATCAATTACGGATCTTCAGGCGTTTACGGCACGCTTCATGTCGCCATGGAGATTTTTGCGCAGGCAGCAGGTATCAGGCTCTACCACATTCCGTATCAGGGCGGCGGCCCCGCTGTAACGGCGCTGCTCGGTGGGCAAATCGAAGCGCTTGCGTCCGGCCCATCCGCTGCGATCGCACAAATCAAAGGCGGCAAGATGCGGGCGCTTGGCGTGTGGGGCGACAAACGTCTTGCATCTCTGCCGGAAGTGCCCAGCATGAAAGAGCTCGGATACGACGCGACGTTCTACATCTGGTCGGGTCTTTTTGCGCCGTCGGGTACACCAGCGCCGATCATGCAGAAGTTGCGCTCCACTGTTCGCTCGACGGTTAACGATCCCGAATTCAAGGATGCGATGTCGAAGATCGACACGCCCATAGCGTACCTCGACGCGCCCGAGTTCCAGCCGTTTCTCGCGCGGGATGCGAAGCGGCTCGAAGCGGCCGTGATACGCATCGGCAAGGTCGACGAGAAATAACTGCGCGCCGGCGCCGCCGGCGCTAAAGCGTTAACCGATCGGCAAAGGATCGGAAGTCGTCTATGTTCTCGAGCTGCATCAGTCCATCGTAAAGCTGCTGCGTCACCGCTTGACCCCACACCGGCTGCCCAAGCTCGAAAAACTTGCTCTTGAGCTGATCCGGCGTGTGTGGCTTCGCTGGCTCTCCTTTGGTCACGACGCAGTTTCCGGTGTGAATGGCGCCGTCGCGCATGACAATGCGAATCTCGACCGGTTGCTCGACGGGATAACGCGCCGTGAATGAGGGTTCCTCGCGCAGGTCGACGCGGCGCGTCAGCGCCTGCACCTGAGGGTTCGCCACCGCATCGTCGTCGAAGCTCTTCAGCCCGGAGCGACCGTGCACGAGGATGCTCGCCAGCGCGAACGGCACAGAAAAGCGCGCGCCGAAGCTGCTGACGATATTTTTTTCAGCAAGCAGCGCGGCGAGCATGTAGGCGCGAACCTCTATACGCTCGATGCGCGTCACTTCAAGCCTTCCTCCCGGGACCCGTGCGAGTAGATCTTCAAGCGCGTCGATGGCAGAGTGTGCATATCGGCCAGCCGGGTGCAGCTTGAAATAGCTCTTGGCGATCAGCCATTCGCTGCCCAGTCCTGCAATCGCAGATGCAGGATCGAACGTGTCCGACAACACTTTGCCGTAGATCGCGGAGACACTGTCGATCTCGCCCGTGAACCCACACTCGACGAGGCGTGCGGCCATCAGACCCATATAGCCCGAATGACCCGTATAGATGTTACGCACGGTCGCGCCGTCGAGCAGCGTCTGGCGGCTAGTGGCCATGCCCATTGTGGAGGCGACATTGATCAGCTCGAGCATCTGCGGTGCAGTAAAGCCCTTGAGCTTGCCTGCGGCAATACCGGCACCGATCACCCCATACGTGCCGTGCGGATGGACGCTCAGCTTCACATTCGCGGCGCGACTGATGCGCGAGGACACCTCGTAACCTAACGCGACCGCGAGGAGCAGGTCGGCCCCGGACACACCGAGCTCCTGCGCAAGAGCGATCGCTGCCGGCACCACCTGGATACCGGGATGCCCTTTGGCGAACAGATTCCCTTCATCGAGCTCGAGCCACGTGCCTGCGGTGCCGTTCAGCAGCGCGGCATCGAGTGTTGCGGCGCGCTTACCCGCACCGAGCACCCAGGCATTTCCCGCTCCGCACTGGGCGAGATGCTTCGCAATCAGCGCCTTCATCTCGCGCTCCTGCATGCCGGCAGCGACCACCGGTACACAATCGGCGATAATCCAGCGCGCACGGTCGCGAGCGGCTGCGCTGAGCGTGTTCAGTTGGGCGCTGCTTGCGAACGCAGCAAAGGTCTTTAAATACTGCGGGGCTTCACGGCTGGGCATTTGGATTCGGCTCCGACTCTAAAAATCCGTTCATCATGGGTTCGACCCATTCTTGAAGATGCTGATTTCGCCAACGCGCATTGTACCGGCTCCCTACGGATCCGAGACTGAAAGCACAGGAGCTCTCATGACACTCGCAGCCGAGCTGGCCCGGCGCATCGCAAACACAAAATACGACGATCTCACGCCGGGCACGCTTCGATACGCCAAGATCGGGCTGCTCGACACGCTCGGCGTCGGGATCGCAGGCGCACACGAGGAAGCAGCAGTCATTTCACGGCGCGTCGCGGGTCGGACCCCGGGCGTTGCGCTCGTATGGGGAACGCCGCACCGCGCTGAACCGACAGAAGCGGCTTTTCTGAATGGCATCGCCGCCAACGTGCTCGACTTCGACGACTGCACGGACAACCTCGGTGGACATCCTTCGGCGCCGGTCCTTCCGGCGCTCTTCGCGCTCGCCGAAACGCGCGGCGCGAGCGGCCGGGACGTACTGACATCCTATGTGGTGGGGTTCGAAACCGAAACGCAGCTGGGGCGCGGAGTCAATTTTCACCATTATGAAAAAGGCTGGCATCCGACTGCCACTCTGGGAGTCTTCGGCGCGGGCGCGGCGTGTGCCCACCTGCTGGGTCTGGACAAGGATCGCATTACGCACGTCCTCGCGCTGTGCGCTTCGATGGCGGCCGGACTCAAGTCCAACCTCGGTTCTATGGCTAAACCATTGCATGTCGGCTCGTGCTCTCGTAACGGCTTGCTTGCCGCCCTGCTCGCTTGCGAAGGCTTCACCGGTAACGCAGACGCTCTGGAGCATCACCACGGGTTTCTCGAAGTGTTCAATGGTGCAGGCACTTACAGTGTGGAGCGGATCCTCGCCAAGTGGGGCGCACCGTGGGAAATCGAGACGCCGGGCATCGCGATCAAACAATATCCATGCTGCCTGAGCACGCAGTCTGCCGTCGATCTTGCTCTCGATCTCGTGCGCACGCACGATATCAAAACCGAGCAGGTCACGCGGATTCTTTCCAGAACGTCTCAGCGCCGACTCGCGCACACGAACCGTCCTCAACCTCGCAGCGCGCTCGATGCAAAGCTGAGCATTCAGTACGTGCTCGCACGCGCGGTAACCGATCGGCGCATCGCGCTCGACCATTTCGAAGGCGACGCATTCAAGTCTTCCCACGTTCAGCACCTGATGCAGCGAATACATGCACTGCCGTTCGATGCCGGCAGTCCTGCGCCTGATATGGGCGCGACAATGACGATCGAGCTCGACGACGGTCGCAGCCTATCAGGTACGATCGACCATGCGGTCGGGCATGCAGTCGGCGAACCGCTCGCTCCCGGCCTGCTCGCGGCGAAGTTCGAGAGCTGCACAACTCCGACGCTCACGGCCGCACAGATCGACCGCATCCTTAAGACGATCGACAAGTTCGAGGGGCTCGAGGATATACGCACTCTGACAACAATGCTGGAACCGACAATGACAGCGCGTTAGTCACAGCCTTACGCGTGCGGTCATCGCGCCGAACTGTGCGCCGCGGATAGTTCGTCTCTCATGACCGGTCACTACGAAGCGTGTCCGCTATCAGTCGACTTTGACTCCAGTCGCACGCACGACCTTTTGCCACTTCCTGAGCTCGGCATCGACGAAAGCCGCGAATTGGGCAGGACTATTCGCGATGGTTTCCGCGCCAACGGCAGCAAAGCGCTCCCTCAGTTCCTGCGTCTGCATCGCTTTGAGCATCTGCGCGTGCAATTTGTCGACGATCGGTTTCGGTGTGCCGCCCGGTGCGTGAAATCCATACCATGAGCCGACCTCGAATCCCGGCAGTCCTGCCTCAGACACAGTGGGCACATCGGGCAATAAAGGCGAACGATTCGGCCGCGCCGCACCGAGTGCCCGAAGCTTGCCGGCTTTAACTTGCGGCACGATGGGCGGCGGGCTTTCGATAGCTGCCTGCACCTCACCGCTGACCACGGCGCCGACCGCCGGCGCCCCGCCTTTGTACGGCACATGCGTCAGCTTGACGCCAGCAGCGTATTGGAACAGCGCACCGGCAAGATGGCTGGGACTCGCATTGCCGGACGACGAAAACGTAAGTTCCCCCGGCTTGGCTTTCGCGAGAGCAATCAGCTCCTTCACCGACGTGACGGGGACCGACGGATGCACAACGACAAAAAACCAGCTTGTCGCAGCCAGGGTGATGGGCGTCAGGTCTTTGACCGGATCGTATGGCAGCTTCGAATACACGAAGGGACTGATGATCAACGGTCCGAAGTTACTCAAGACGAGCGTATAGCCGTCGGGCGATGACTTTGCGACGAGATCAGTGCCGATATTGCCGCCAGCTCCGGGCCGATTCTCGATGACCACCGGCTGTCCCCACGCTTCGAACAGCTTTTGCCCGACAGCGCGAGCGACAATGTCTGTAGGCCCGCCAGGCGGAAAAGTCACGATAATTCTGATCGGCCGGTTGGGATAGGTGGCTGCACCGTCCTGACCGTAGGCACTCAGGCTGGCGACTACGAATGCAATCGCGACGGCGAGCGGCTTACAAAGACGCATAAGGTCCCTCGGAAAAATCGAATAGGTTACCGCAGCAACGATCGTCGGCAGAGCCGTTGGGCGCTACAGGCAACGCACGCTCACCTGACGCTACGCTGAAGAACGCGCGCGGACGCAGTATAAGCCAGCACGCCAAGGGCCTCGACTTTCAGAATGCGCGTCCGCGAAGATTACAGCCCAATCGCCGGCTCGGGCGCGCTCGTATCGTACCGTGCGCCTCAGCGTTCGGTGAAAATTTCGGTATTCAGCGTGAGCTTATCGCCTAGCCACATCGCATGTGACGTGTGATCCGTCAGATCATCACCGCTCTCGGGATGAACAAGCACATCCAAGCCCTCCCGATTCAGCATCAGCCACGGCACAACCCGCGCAAACTCGTCGACCGAAAAGGCGACCTGATACATTCCCTTCGGATGCGGCCCGACGGCTTTGTCGTGCCAACGGCCGAGACGCACCGTGAAGGCGTTGCTCAGACCATCACGGACCCGTGCAGCCCGCTCACGCGAGTCCGGATCGTAGTACACGTGCGCGTGATAACCCGCTACGTCGCTTACGGCTGGTGTCATCATGGGTGATTTTTGTAGAGCTTCTTCCGCTTTTCGGCTGGCGCAGCATATTCAGCGACGGGCACGATCGACGAATGCTGCGCTTTCGGCAGAACCGCTCGCGGTCGGAACAGGTTCGTACCTATGGACGCTTACTGCGGCTGCGCTCTTCGGCTCCGCTACCCTGCAACGAAGGTTGAGCTTGCTCAGATGCCGCGCGGACCTGCTGGGGAGTTTGCTCCGCCTTCGCGAGCGCTTGTTGAGCCGTCTGTTGCGACGCCTCACGCACCTGCTCCACCGCTTGTCCGGTGCGTTGTTCCAGCTCGCGAACGCCCGTGCGGATCTGCTCTGTAAACTGCTCGGTCTGCTGTGCAAGAAGCACGTTCACTTTGCTTTGGAGCTGGCTCAGCGTCTCGTTTGTCTGCCGCATGAGATTCAGGGCCTGCTGAGCGCCGGCACTGAATAGCTCGGAAAGCTGACGTCGATTGTCGTCAGTGAACACGCGAGACCAATCCGGCGCCCCAAACAGTGCCGCGTTGCGGCTTTGCATGCGCAGCAGGGCCTGAGCCGCTGCGGTTTGAAGATCAATCAGACGTGCGGTTCCCTGCAGAATGGCTTCGGCGAGGTTCTCTGCTGGAAGCGACGTACGGGTTTGCGTTTGTTGCGGGTCCATGGCGACTCCTTCGGTGATAGCCAACGTACACGTTGGGTATTGCCAGGTAAATGCAATTACGATTCCTGAAGATGCGTAGAGATCCCGATGTGCGCCACATATCCTGGCGGATCGGCAGCGCGAATCCGGTGAATGAGCGCAGAGCTAGATTATAGAATCAATATTGCAGCTGAGTTAAGACGGCATCGTTGTGTAGATTCTGTAAACATGTCACGTCGGATTATTGTCGAACTGCATCACGCGCGCGCTGCATTCAGGACGGTTCTCCATGACGGGTATTCTCGTCTACTATCGTGGTGTTACAGCTTTCTCTTGGCCTATTGACAACCTATAGTGGCCCACGCAGACTGAATCGGGTCATCTGGAGGGTGGATGGGAACGCGTTTTCAAAATCGCGAGAGAGTCTCCGCCGTTATCGTGCCTCGCTTCTGCCCAAAATGATTCCTCTTTTTCGCAAGCGCGGCACATCACCCGAAGCATGGACCATAGGCTTGTGGCATGAATCTCACGCCGATGAAGCGGCGATGCGGTTTCATGATCGTGTGTCCGCGGGCATATGGTTGCGCAGCTTCGAGTCTGACGATTTACGCCGGATTGCGCAGCAATACAAGAACAGTACATCTCTATCTCGCGTTGCTGACCATCAAATCATCGAGCGATTGGCGGGATTGATCGTTTCCGGGTATTTGCGCGTCTGCCGTGCAGGTACCGAAGGCGTAATCGGCACAAAGAGGCCGGGCGCAGGCCGCGGCGTCAGTGCCGAGGACAAAATCATTCTCAGGCTGCGCGTAACCGCCAGGGACTTTACTTTCGAGGGCGATCGCCTTCGGGTCATACGTGCGGATCAGTGGTCATCGATGCAGGCAAATAATGACGGCCGTTATCAGGTCGTTCCGCGCGATGTCGCACAGACGCTACTCACGAAGATGTCCGAGTGGCCAGCGATTTCGACGGACGAGAAAAGCGCGATTGCAGAAGCCGTATCACTTGTTCCCGACACGCACCGCCAGCACATTCCGGATGGCATCCTGGTCGTTCGAATCGTCGCGCGATCTGGGACTCAAGATAAGGCCGGCGGTGAGCCTGCATCCACTCCGTCGCAACTCGCCGGACGGCTACAGAAGGATAAGCTTCACTGGGTCGAGATCGTGCTGCTCGATCTCAGTGACAAGCCTGTGCCCAACGAAGCATACGAGCTGGAACTGCCTGACGGCGAGATACGCAAGGGGAAGCTCGATTCCAATGGGCGCGTCTACATCGGTGATATTCGGGTTCCCGGCCAATGTCGAGTATGTTTTCCGGAAATCGATGGCAAGGAATGGCGAGCGGCCTAACCCATGAGTGCGAACCACACGGTGGCACAAGGCGAGCACCTGACCGGAATCGCAGAGAAATATGGATTCCGGGATTTTCAAACCATCTGGGATCACCCAGACAACGCAAAACTCAAGAAGGCGCGCGTAAATCCGCATGTACTGCACCCGGGCGACACACTCGTCATACCCGACAAAGCGATCAAGAACGAGTTTCGCGCCACGGACAAGGAGCATCGTTTTCGAGTTACATCGAAACCGCTCATGCTGCGGATCGCGCTCAAGGATTTCGACAACGAGCCTATACCGAAGATGCCCTGTGTGCTGACCGTGGCCGGCACCGCGTATAACCTGACGTCGGATGCCAATGGAATTATCGAAACCTCGATTCCAAAGAACGCAAAAGAAGGCACGCTGAACGTCCCAGACCTCGGCATCGAGCACCCAATCAAGATCGGCTTCCTGGACCCCCTCGCCGAAGACTCCGGGTGGAAGGCGCGGCTCGTGAATCTCGGCTATTACCCCGGCGCGGTCGGCGATGTCGACGACGAGCAGATGCGTCATGCGATTGAAGAGTTCCAGTGCGACCACAAGCTGAAGGTGACTGGCGAGCTCGATGACGGCACGCGTGCGAAGCTGAAACAGGAGCATGGGTCCTGAATTGAATAGTTGGGTGACAGCCCAATTGCTTCATCGAATAGACACCTAATGAACTAATTGCACGCAAGGTCCGGCATGAGCGATCAAGATCAAGGCGACAATCCCACTGGAGCAGACGGAACGCTCGATGCTACTGCGCAGCCTGGAACAGTGGCCTCGCATCCGGAACGCCTCGTTCAGCCATTTCTCGTCGCCCCGACGACAGAAAAAGACTTCAACACTCTCAGCCTCGATTTAGTTGCGGTGGCATGTGTGCAGTTGCCCGACATCCTGTTCGAGTTCGATTCTTCTTTTCCCAACCCCAGCGTAGCGGCGATGCTCAAGGCAGTGCCCCCCTTACGGCAGAAACACAAAAATGCCAAGGGGCAGCTGCCGCCACTGTCGATCTTCGGACATGCAGATCCTTCGGGCGACGACGACTACAACAAGCAGCTCAGCGGCCGGCGCGCAATGGCGATCTATGGTGTGCTGACTCGCGACTTCAAGCTGTGGGATTTTTTGTTCGACAACCCGCATGGGGGCGATAACTGGAAATCCAAGAATGTCCTGGCGACCATGCACTCCGTATTGGGAGAGCCCACAGGCAAACCCCGCAAGGAACTGGTGCAGGCGTACATGAACCTGCTTTCGCCGGAGCCCTTGCAGAAGAGCGAGTTCATCGGGCAAGGTGGTGATGCCAAAGGGAAGGCGGATTTCCAGGGCTGCAGCGAATTCAATCCGCTGCTGCTGCTCTCCACCAAAGAAATCGAAACGCTGCCTAAAGCGAAGCGCAACGAAGAGAACGCATCCAACCGCCGGGTAATTATTTTTCTATTCCGAGCAGGGATGAAGGTCAACCC
>JAQGNH010000563.1 GCA_028291945.1 Betaproteobacteria bacterium | reverse complement strand
AATTTTCTGGCGACCGTATGCGCCCCGTCAATCGGAGAAGCCCGCACGACGAACTTCCGATCCCCGTGAGCGCGAGCATCGAGTGCGACCGCCTCCGAGCGTCGCGCGATTTCTGTGTCGGTAGGCTTAGAAGAACGGCGAAGCCCGGCCACGCTGGACCGTATCACGCTGGCTCGGCACACGCCATCATCTTTGCAGTTCTTAGCATGAAGCCCGCGCACGAATCGGTGTCAGTTCTTGGTAAGCCAATCGAGACGCAGAAGCGACGCCGCTCCTTTACCATGTCAGCACAACTAGAGCCACACGATGTACGCGGTTGCATGGGTGCGCCTTTTCGCTGAAGCTGCGCGCAAGTATTGCGAGTTAGTCTTCCCGTTCAGATACGCACAAGGTGCACGCATCGTAATCGCCGAAACGACCTTCCTTGACGACAAGTTTCTTTCGCGAGGCTGCTCATGGCAAAGCTCGAATCCACATGTCACGCGGTTCTTTGTGTCGATCCAGACAATGAAGTGCACGGGCTTCTGTCCCAGCTTCTGAGCGATCACCATCCGACGTTCGTCAATAACGCGTTCGAAGCCATAAGAGAGCTGCACAGCCGCGCTTACGATGCGTTTGTGCTGGAGCAAGACCTCCCTGACTGGAGCGGTATCGACCTGTGCCGCCAGATTCGCAAAGTCGATCCTCATGGCCCCATACTGTTCTATACAGGCGCAGCACGTCTGAAAGATCGCGAACGCGCCCTGCGCGTCGGCGCCAGCGCCTATCTGTGCAAGCCCGTAGATCCGCAGCGCTTGCGCGCCGAATTGAGCGTGCTGCTGGAGCTCGCGACGCTCGAAAGCCTCGACGCGCGATTCGAAGCCGAACGTGCGACTCAGGATGAGCTCGCAACGTACGATGCCAAAGCGCTCAAGCGCGCCGGTGCAGCAACGCAGAAACTCACGTCCTCCATGGAACACACGGCCCGACTGCAGGCCTCTCGTGCATTTCTGAAATCGGGGGGGACACGCGCAAACTTCGAGCGCTGGTGGCCGTCGCTTTTTGCCGCCGCTTTGGCTCATTACCAACTTCTGGAAAACTTTCCGCTGTTCTGGTAAGGCCCGCGCACGCATCAGGCGGCGGGCGTCCGCCTTAAGATTTCTTTCAGCTCGCTACTGCGGGCATTTGGCGCCACTATGCAGGCGCCGTCCCGATGGTTTAGCAGGGTCTGCTTTGCAGGGGCGAAATCGCATGGCACTGCAATCTGGGGGCCTGCGGGCATCCTGCTTGCTTCCCGTAGTCAGTTGAATTTTCCCGCCACTCGCCCGAGGGCGCAACCAACCGAGCTACTGACCGGGCACCTGCAAATGAGAAGGAAGAAACTGCCTGCCGAAAAACGCAGCGACTGGACATTTCTGACGGTCGAGGATGGCTCGTGGGTCTGGCACGTGACTCACGCCGACGGCAGCAAGGCAACCTCGAAGCGCCGCTTCTCTACAGTCAAGGAATGCGTCGCAGACGCTACTCGCAGCGGTTATGTCGCATGGATCCCGGAGGCTGAACGTCGCAGCGACAGCCAACGCGGCAGCGTTCAATCATCCAGCTCGCGGTAACGCCGGAAAATATCTTCATTGCTGAACGCCAGGCGGCGCTTCGATGCCACGTAACGTTTGATTTTCGGTTCGGAGAAAACGTGCTCGTCCAGAGCACGCAACCGCGGACGCGTGCGCAACGCTTCGCGACTCGCCGACGGAAAGGCGTAACGCAGCCCCGCGATCACCTGCGCCATGGACAAGTCGGCGTAAGTCAATCGCGGACCCACCATACCCGGGCCGCCGGCGCGATTGCGCTCGAGGACACGCTCGAAGTAGCCCAGGAATTTCGGCAGACGATTCGCCACAAAATCCTTCGCGCGCCGCTTCGCTGCAGGCTTCTGATCTTCATAGTAAAGAGCGTTGCTGATCGGATGATGCGTGTCGTGAATTTCGACGACAAAATCCGCTATCGTGAGTTGCAACTGATGAGTCCACAACTTGCTGGCTGCGTCGCGGGGCGCAAGCTCCAGCCGACCTCCCAGAAAAAACAATATGTTTGCCGTCTGTCCGATTAATTGATGGCCTGCTTTCAGGAACGGAGGCGCGAACGGAGGACGCTCAACGTTCTCGCCTTCGAGGAATTTTTCGAGCGCAGGCACTCCCCCGCCTTTTTTCTCAGGCACGAGGGCCACATCGACATACTTCGCGTCTGCATATTCGAGCGCGAGCCGTACGAATTCACCACGACCCTGGATGTCCGGCCAATAATAGAGCTCGTACAGCATAGTTGGGATGGCCCGCGCGGTATTGCAGAACAGCGTCATCCTAGCACCGTCGAACTACAGCGGCATGCGGATTGCTCGATGAATCCAGGTTCCCTGGGGAGGGTCTGACCCCCCAACCAGCAGAAGGAGAAGACGATGAAACCGCAAGACAAGGAACACGGCGAAGGCAACTACAAGGCCTCGCGCGAGTATAACGAGGCGACGAAGAAATTCGTGGAATCGGGAAAAGTCGAAGAAGCTGCCAGCAAGGCGAAACCGAAGAATCCGCAGGAGGCGCGCGAGCTTAGCGAAGCTGAGGAGGCCGCCAAATCGCACGCCAAGGGCTGAGCCAGTTCGATTGTGCGTGACCCGGGGCCGACTCTTCTGCTAGGCGATGAAAATGGAAGTCGGGTCAGTGGCGAGATCGCTCATCCACTGCAGATAGGCGTCAGCACTCATTGGTTTCGCAATGAAAATAGCCTTGGGCGAGATCACAGCCGACCCCTGCAGGAAATCCCAGTCTTCGTGGGATTCCACGCCTTCGGCCCACGATCGGATACTCAGATCTCTCGCCATCTGCAGACAGTCGCGGCCAGCAATTGAGGGGGTATCGAGCTCGCGATAATGACCGAGCTGCGCACACCGCCCTCGGACAGTTGGCGCATGAATTCCAATCCATCGATTGCGGGCATGTCGATATCGTAGATGATCACATCGACCGACGAGCTGGACACAACTTCCAGTGCCTTCTTACTATCAGCGGCGGAGTAGACGTCTTTGGTATTCAGACGCCGCACCATCTCAACGATCATTTCCTGCTGTAAGTCCTGGTCTTCGATCACCAGCACGCTCAATTCGAGCATCAACGCACGTCCTTTTTAACCTTCTCTTTTTGTTGCTTACCGCCGGGCAACCAAGACTGCACGATCACTGCCCGGATGATATGTGATCGTGACGCGCTAAGAACAGCGGCCATGAGGGTGAATCGTAAGGCGTGTTCTACGATTTCTCAGCCAGCGTGAGCTGAATCAGCGTGTCGGCCCGGTCCTTCCGTTCGAGCTCGCGGCAGCTCGCGATGATGCTTTCGAACTGCGACGCGGAAATCGGCAGCCCGGGAGTGACACCCCGAATGCGGCGCGCCTCTTCGTTGAAATCCCAGATGAACTCACGGCCGGTGCCCTGCTTCGTGTAGCTCTTGCCGTCCTTCGTATGTATCGTTATGCGCGGACCGAAAAGCGTCATCGTGTGCGACGGAATGATCGTCACCCGCTTCATCAGCTGCAGCACCTCCGGCGGAACGTCAGGACCACTCGGATCGGCACCGACGCCGCGCAGCAGGGGAAAGCCGCGTTGAACGACACCATACGCTGTGTGGTATGCCGTGCTTCCCGCCTTCGCCGGTCCATCTTCCCGCCGACTGGGGAAAGCCGGGCTTGGATACTGCGTCTCGAGCCAGTTCACCACCGCTTCCACGCGCTCGACGTTCTCGTAACGGATATCGTTTTCTTCGCAGAGCTTCGCCGTCACGTCGACGTGTGCGATGTTGTAGCCGGCTGTCGAATAGATGCGGTAAAGCGTTTCGAGGAACATCCATTCCTTACCCAGCTCGGCGGTGATCTTGTCGAGACTCGCTCGAGTCGCGCCGACAAAGCTGTAGGTGAGCTCACCTTTGTTGTTACCGACGTAGGCATGATAGAAACCGGCATCGCCCTCGAGCACCGTTTCGCCGCCGATCTGGCCCTGCTGCGCGAGAGCGACAGCCAGCATCGCGTTACGCACTGCAGCGCCCTCTCGCAGCGCGCGCCCGCCACTACGCGCGCCCTCGAGATTACCGGCAGCGAGGCTCGCGCAGAGCGCGATCGTGCTGTTGACCTGATCTTCGGTCAGGCCGCTGATCTTCGCAGCGGCGACGGCTGCGCCGAAAATGCCGAAGACGGGGCCGGCGTGGAAGCCGCGGGCCATCGTCGTCGGAATGAAATCGGCCGCCATGCGCTCCATCACTTCATAGCCCGCGACGAGGCCCGTGAGGAACGCCTTGCCGGACGCGCCCGTTGCCTCTGCGGCGACAAAGGCACCCGGGACGATCGCCGTGCCGGGGTGCGTGAGCATGCGAAAGGTATCCCACTTTCCGCCGGCGAACGCCATTTCCGAATTGGCGAAGGCGGCGCCGCCCTTTGTCACTTTGGTGCCATTCACCATGATGGTGGCGCCATTGCGCACGCCTGCTTCTTCTTCGGCCATCATCTTCACAGCCTGCTTCCCAGGCGCAGTCTGCGACCCGATGAGAACGGATGCGAGGGCCTGGAGCGTCACGCCTTTCGCGCGATCGATTACCTCCGGTGGAAGATCTTCGTAGCGCAGGCCGACGATCCATTGCGCGAGCTGACGACTGAGTGATGCCATGCTTTCCTCCGTTGATTGATCCGAGACGGTTCTCCGTCCTGCCTCTCCCTATAATAGGACATATCGCAGTACGTTTTTATCGGCAGGAAAACTGGATCGATCCACCAGGAGGCATAGGCCATTTCGTTATCCATACTGTCCCTTCTCGAAACACGCGTGGTGGGGGTGCTCATCGAAAAGGAGCGTACCGTCCCCGACAGTTATCCGTTGACGCTGAATGCGCTGATTTCGGGATCCAATCAGAAGACCAGTCGAGATCC
>JAQGNH010000552.1 GCA_028291945.1 Betaproteobacteria bacterium | reverse complement strand
TCCCTATCATCACGGCGATTTGCGCCGTGCCCTCGTCACCGCGGCGCTCGAAATCCTGAGCGAGACCCACCGCGTGGATTTTTCCCTGCGCGAACTCGCGCGCCGCGCCGGGGTCAGCCACAACGCCCCCTACAAGCATTTCGCCGAGAAGAGCGATCTGCTTGCGGCGGTATCGGCGGCCGGCTTCGAGCTGCTGACCAGGCGCATCGCGGATCAGATCGTTCGCATCGGCAACGCGCGCACGCAGTTGTTCGTGATCCTGCGCACCTACATCCGGTTCGGCGTCGAGAACCCGGCGCTCTATCGGCTGATGTTCGGCGGCAATCTCAGCGGCCCGAACAGCAGCCGCCCCGCCATCGAGCGCGCCGCGGCCGAGAAGATGCGCGAGCAGCTACAGCATGCCATCACCGACGGCGCGCTCGGACAGCCGATCGCCGATGCCGCGCGCAATGCGCGCAAGATCGCCGGCGCCATTCTCACCTGCTGGTCGCTCGTGCACGGGCTAACTTTGCTGATGGTCGATGGGCTCGTCGGCCCGAGCGAGAAGTCGGACAAACTTTGCGAGAGCCTGGTGCAGGGCATCATCGACGGCCTGGAGGCAAGCTTGCCGGCGCTGCCGCCCGGCACATGGGTCGGACCGCAACGCGACACGGCGGGCTAGGGGAGCGAGAGCACTTCCGGTCACATCGAGCCGTAGGGCGGGCAAAGCCGCCTGCTCGCCATTTCGATGTTGCTCAGGTGCTGCGCGGCGTGCCCGCCGTCAGGCTCTCCGCAACGGCGCATCGTTCAGTGCATAGGGCGGAATAGCACCGAAGGTGCGTATTCCGCCAATTTGAGCGCCGTCGGCGCAATACGCTTCGCTATTGCGCCCTACGCGCTATTTTTTTGATGCCGCGCAATCGCGAAAGATCTGCAGTTGAGCCTCGCTGAAATACTCCATCTTCCGGATGTTGTTGCGGTGCGACAAGTGCAGGCACATCTCGGTCGAAATGGTTCGCGTGTAGTCGCGCGTAACCTCGTTGACGTCGGCCGGCTCCAGAAAGCGGCGGTTCTCACTGACGAACTCGAACGCGGCTTTCGGGCTCCTGAAGAGCAATTCCGTGAGCAGTGTCTGGTGTTCGGCAGGGGTCATCCCGCTGATCGGCAGCGACTTTTGTGCCAAGTCCAACCACAGGCTGGACGTCTCGCTTCGCTTTACGACCATCGTCGTCAGTGCACGCATTTCGGCTGGTGTCAGCGTGTCCAGCAACTTCTCCTTCGACAATTCCGAAAAATCATCGTGGCGCGCATCAGCAAGAACCTTTCTCATGAGATCGCGTCGAAGCGCGGTCGAGAAATTGACGTGCTGCAGCGCAGCCAGCGCATGCGACGTCTTCGCCTTGACAATCTCCGTTACGGCATCGCGCTGGATATCGGCTGGCAATCGCTCTCCGAACACCTCCAATGCGCGCAACGCAACGCCCGGGTCGGCCGCGAAATCCGATCGCATGCGCGTGGCGAGCTGCGCGATCTCCGGATCGGAGAGGCGCAACGGCGCGGCATGCGCGAGCAATGTTGCAATGTTGGCCTCGTCCAGCACCTTGGCACGGAGCGCGATGCGCTGCTCCGAAGTCAGGCGGTTGGCTTTGGTGATGACGGCGACGGCCTCGTTGCCGCATCCGGGCGTGGCCAGGATACGCCCGATCAGCGTGTCGAACTGTTCGTCGTCGAGCAGATGGGACTGTTGGGCCAGCTTCGAAAGCGGCGCGACGTCTTCCGCACTCTCGAGAAGCAGCGCAAAGACCTCATCCCGGTGCACGACGGGAGAATCCGGCTGCGTGAGCAGCTTGAGCAAAGTCGGCAGGTGCCTTTCCGCGATCGCCTCCTTCTCGGAATAATTTGTGCTCCAGGTCGCGCCGGGCGCTGTCGCCTCACTCTCAGGGGACAGCTTCATCTGGAGCGGGCAGGCCATGCGATCTCCAACCGCGGCGAGGCAGATGCTCTGGAGCACGCGATCCTGAACCGCGCGCTTCTCGATAAGCTCGATTTTCGATGAGCGGGGCAGCGCGGCCTGCTCCTGCAGTATCGTGCTTGCGGCTCGCCTGAGCGGCTCGGAGAGGTCCTCGTTGTGGCGGCGCGTCGCGATGTAGGGATCGGCATAGCGGTACTCGAGCTCGAGTCCGCTCGTGAGCACTCTACCGGCCACGTTTTGCACGATCCGCGTGCCGGGTTGGTCGGTCAGAAGGCGGACCTTGAGCGCTGGGTCCCTTGTCTCCTCACGCACGACATGGATACGCCCATCGCGGCCGACGACAGCTGCGTCGTACGGCACTTCGCCGGCTGTCGCCCACAAAGGAACGTGAAACCACGTCCACACAAGTGTCAGCCACGCGGCGAAGCCGAGTGTTCTGTCCTCGAAAGGCGAGAACATCAGCTTGATCAATATGACGACCGAGACGCTCGAGAGAACGATCGGCCAGAAGCCGCCAAATGTCGTGAGCCAGACCGTACCGGTCCAGTGCAAGACCCGGGCAGCGCCGAGTCCGAGCGCAAACGGGAGCAGCGCGAACACCACTGCCCTGGACTTCGCGTCCTGCAGCTTCAACCAGGCTTTCATTCCGGGCCTCCCCGACGACGCCACAGCGCGTGATCGTGCGGTGCATGCCAAGGATGTTCTGGCGACGATCATAGCTCCGATCGGCCGCGTGGATAACCGTCCTGACATATTGCGCCCTGACGATGGCGGGATGGAACGCAACGTTCGGCCAGCCGGCGATCTTCCTCGCGCGACCGACGCGCGCTGCCTTCGCGCTTGAGCACGACGCTGGCGCCGCGAATTGGAACGCGGCGTCGCGGGCGCGGTTGTCTCGTACAACGCGCCGAGAGCATGTTCCGATCACATCGAGCCGGAGGGCGGGCAAAGCCGCCTGCTCGCCATTTCGATGTTGCTCAGGTGCTGCGCGGCGTGCCCGCCGTCAGGCTCTCGGCGGACAACGGCGCATCGTTCAGCGCGTTTCGTCAGC
>JAQGNH010000541.1 GCA_028291945.1 Betaproteobacteria bacterium | reverse complement strand
ACCTCGCGTCCAACCTGGATGCGCTTGCACATTTGCGCGCGGAGCTCCGTGGACTGGTAAGGAATTCACCCCTGGTCGATGGCCGTGCGTGCGCCAAGAACCTGGAAAAGGCGTTTACATCGATGTGGCGCACGTGGTGCAGCGCGCGATCGCCCGGCGTGGGCGACTAGGCGCCTGCCCAGTGCGGCACGTGAGCGATCGATAGCTCCCACAGAACTAGTGGGGAGAGCCTTCCAGTAACGCTTCGACGAATTTCCGCACACCGTGGGACGCCATCCAGCCCGTGCTGACCGTCCATGCGGCGTCGGCGAGCGCAGGATAATCGGCTTTGGCGTCGAGAACCGCCTGCAGGACGCACGGCGCGGAAAACGCGTTGAATAGCTTGCCGGCGCGAAGCTCCCGCACGAGCTTTCCTGGCGCGGATGCGGCCGGGGCGACTACAGGGACGCCATTAGCGAGTGCAGTCCAGACTATGCCCGATCCTTTGTATTTGTAATCCTCTAACCGGTAGGGAATCACCACCAGATCGCAGCGTGCGATTTCAGCCGGCAGGTCCTCGATGTACTTCAGCACGAGCTTCAGCTTATTCGTGCTCTGCCCGTCGCTACAGCCACTGCTGTCGTGCACCACGACTTCGAAATTCTGCTGAATCAGGCTTTCGATGAGCGTGCCGAGCAGAGCGGCGCCTTTCTCATCGCGCTGGTTACCGAAAAATCCAACTTTGCGTAATTGCGATTTCCGATTGGCACTGGCGATGCGATCAAACGGGTATGGCAATGCGATCAGCTCATCATTCGAAACGAGCGGCAGGTATTCGTCTCGCAGCACGGGCTCGAGCACGCCCAATTCGAAACGCAGGCCGCTCTCTCGCGCCTGCGCGAGAGTATGACGCCATAACCTGTGGCCGGCTTGATTGAGATATGTGGGCTCGACCATGATGCAACCGACATTTCTTACCGCGGGACGCGCCAGCACACACGCGTAATGCTGCGTCGAAAATAACGTCGGCCAGATCCACAGGTCGGCGGCTCTCACCCGTTTCAAATCGTGCGCGATGCTCGCCGCTGTATTCGCGAATGCATGTAGTGCATCGCTCCCGGGACTCTGAACCGGGGTTTCGAAATAAGGTGAAATCCGGAACAGTGGCGTCAAAGCCGCATCGGCCAGCAGCGCCTCGCGTGCATCGGACGCAATGTCCGCATGTGAATACACGTGAACGTCGTGACCTGCGCGTTTCAGCTCCCGCGCAACCTGTCTGTCGATGTCCAGGTGATGCCCGGCAGAGATCCTCAATGCCGGATCCATGATGTTAATGAGCATACGCTGCCATAGGATTACGACGTGCTCCTGAATCAGATCAACATTCCGACGCTCGCAGCGGTCACGAGCGTCGCCAGGGTGCCGGATACGAGGGACCGGATGCCGAGCGCAAGCACTTCGTCGCGTCGCTCAGGCACCATCGCGGAGAGCCCACCGACGAGTATGCCGACGCTTCCGAAGTTTGCGAACCCACATAGTGCATACGTCATGATGAGACGGCTGCGCTCGCTTAGAGCCTCGCTCGGCAGCGCTGCCATGTCGATGTAAGCAATCAGCTCGTTCAGGACCGTTTTCGTTCCCATGAGTGCCCCAGCGGTTTCCGCCTCGCTCCATGGCACGCCCGCGAGCCAGACCAGAGGCGCCATGATGTAACCCAGCGCACGCTGAAGCGTCACAGGAGCCCCATTGAAAGGAGGCAGTGCAGAGAGCACCAGATTTACGAGGGTCACGAGCGAGACGAGCACGATCAGCAGCGCAACGATGTTAAGCAACAAAGCGAGCCCATCGCTCGTACCGCGCACGATGGCGTCCATAGAGCTTTTCGCGTCCCCTCGCAGGTCGAGACTCGCGTGCGCCGTCGCGCCGTCGGGCGGTATCATCAGCGCGGCTACGACGACGGCAGCAGGTGCGCTGATGAGCGACGCGGCGAGTATGTGACCCATTGCCGCCGGAACGACTGCGCCGAGGATGCTCGCGTAGAGAATCATCACCGTGCCTGCAACGCCCGCCATTCCGCACGTCATTACGATAAAGAGCTCGCCCCGGCTGAGCATGCGCAAGTACGGCCGGATGACGAGTGGTGCTTCCACCATGCCTAGAAAGACGTTTGCCGCAGTCGACAGACCGACGGCTCCGCCCACGCCCATAGTCCTCTCGAGCAGCATCGAAACGGCCTTGACGATCATGGGTAGCACGCGCCAATAGAAAAGAAGCGCCGATAGCGCACTCACGACGAGGATCAGCGGCAAGGCGCGAAAAGCGAGCACGAAGCTCGTCCCCGCCCCCGTCGTAGCAAACGGCACGGCACCGCCGCCGAGATAGCCGAAAACGAAAGCGGTTCCGGCCTGGGTCGCGCGCTCGAGAGCGAGCAGTCCTTCGTTCAGCCTAAGGAAAAAATGCTGGAGGGGCGGTACCTTGAGGAGCAAAGCCGCAAGTGCCAGCTGGAGCGTGAGGCCCGCAGCGATGATCCGCCATGGCGGCCGCCAGCGGTTCTCGCTGAAAGCCCACGCGAGTGCCAGCAAGGCGACGAGACCCACTGCGCTTTGCAAAACGAGAGGCAAGGCCGCTTTTCGTTTTTTGAGTGGCGCTACATTAGCCGCAGAGCGCGCTCACCTACAAGCAGATTCCAACGGGCTTTGCCGAAAACGCTCAGCTTCTACGCCAGCCCGTTTTCCCCTGAGGCGTGTCTTCCAGCACGATGCCTGCGTCGAGGAGCATTTTCCTGATGCGGTCTGCCTCGGCAAAGTTGCGAGCCTTGCGTGCAGCCGCACGATCAACAATTAACGCTTCGATCTGCGCAGGATCGAGCGTAGGGGGAGCGTATGTGCCAGTTCCACTCACCACAGCACCGCCGACAAGGGTCCCACTGCCCGTCTGCAGATACGACACAGCATCGCGCTGGAGCACTCCGAGAACCGCACCCAGCGACTTGAGCAACTGCGCATCGCGTCGGGAATGTGACTTATTGAGCTCATTGGCCAACTCGAACAACACGGCGACGGCTTCCGGCGTATTGAAGTCGTCATTCATGGCGTCCCGGAATCGTGCAGCGCGCGAGTCGTTCCAATCGACCGAGTCGGGTTCGACATCCCAGCCCTTCAGCGCCGTATAGAGCCGCGTCAGACCCTGCTTCGCATCGTCAAGATGCTGGTCGGAGTAGTTGAGCGCACTGCGGTAATGGGCGCGCGCGATGAAGAAGCGAACGACCTCGGGGTCGTACTTCGCCAATACTTCGCGCACCGTGAAGAAGTTGCCGAGCGACTTCGACATCTTCTCGTCGTCGACGCGCACGAAGCCATTGTGCATCCAGTAATTGACGAACTTGGACTGGTACGCGCCTTCGGACTGGGCGATCTCATTCTCATGATGCGGGAACTGCAGGTCCTGTCCGCCGCCGTGAATGTCGAAATGCTCGCCGAGCAACGCAGTGGACATGACCGAACACTCGATGTGCCAGCCGGGCCGTCCCTTACCCCACGGGGACTCCCAATGCGGCTCGCCCTCCTTCGCATGCTTCCAGAGCACGAAATCGAGCGGATCGTGCTTGGCGCCACCAATTTCGACGCGTTCACCGGCTCGCAGATCGTCGAGCGATTTGCCTGACAGCTTTCCGTAATCTGGAAACTTCCTGACGGCATAGTTGACATCATCATTGGTCGCTCGATAGGCGAGCTCACGCTTCTCGAGCAGGCCGATCATGTCCTGCATACCGCCGACATATTCCGTTGCACGCGGCTCGAAATCGGGCTTCTCGTTTCCAAGCGCCGCGGCATCTTCGTTCATCGCCTGGATGAAACGGGCGGTAAGCGCCTCGATCGGCTCACCGTTTTCCCGGGCGCGCTTGATGATCTTGTCGTCGATGTCGGTAATGTTGCGAACATACGTGACTTCGTATCCGGACGCGCGCAGCCAGCGCCGGACGATATCGAACACCACCATGAAGCGCGCGTGGCCGATGTGACAGTAGTCGTAAACGGTGATTCCGCAGACATACATCCGGACCTGGCCCGGAATAATCGGAATGAATTGCTGCTTCTCGCGCGCGAGCGTGTTATAAATCTTCAGCATACTGGGCGCGGGTCGGACACACGGCCGTTTGAACTCAAGAGAGCAGCGGTGCGCAAAATTGCAGCTTTATGCTCTGCGCGCTGTTTGAATTACCGGATGTTCTTGGTAGAATTTCGAGGATTTTGCAACTAAGCCACTGAAAAATTCCGGCAAAGTATAACATGACCCTTCCCCGAATCGCCGCGCTGGTCCTGACCGTATGCCTTGGCCTCGCCACGACTGCGTGGGGGCAAAGCGATCCGCTTCAGGAGGCAAATCAGTTATTCCGCCAGGGCCAGTTCGACCGCGCGATGGAGCGGGTCAACAGCTACCTTTCGAGCCGGCCCAAGGATGCGCGCGGACGCTTTCTCAAAGGCCTCATCTTCACCGAACAGAACAAACCGAACGATGCGATAAAAGTTTTCACCGACTTGTCGCAGGATTTTCCCGAGCTGCCCGAACCGTACAATAACCTCGCAGTCTTGTACGCTTCGCAGGGACAGTACGACAAAGCGCGGAACTCGCTCGAGATGGCGATACGCACGCACCCGAGCTACGCTACCGCGCACGAAAACCTCGGCGACATCTACGCCAAAATGGCGAGTCAGGCTTACGATAAGGCACTGCAGCTGGATCGCGGCAACCAGGCGGCGCAAAGCAAGCTGAACCTGATCAAGGACCTGTTTTCGCAGGGACCGCGCCCTCAAGCGAGCAAGGTCGCAGTGGCTAAAGCCGAGACGACAGCCGCACCTGTCGCTCAGCCCGTTCCTCCTCCGCCGCAGCCCAAGCCTGCCGTGGCAGCTTCCGCTCCCGCGCCGCAACCGGCGTCCGCCGCGACGACTACTGCTACTAAGCCACCGAGCCCGCCCGCGCCCGAACCCGCAGCAACTGCCACAACGTCTGCCTCTGCAAAGCCTGCCGCGGAACCGAAAGAAGCTGCTAAAGCCTCTGCTGCGGACCAACGCGGAAACGACGACGTGCTGCGCTCTGTAAACGCCTGGGCGCGCGCGTGGTCATCCAATGACGTCTCGGGCTATCTTTCGTCTTATGCTCCCGATTTCCAGACGCCCAAAGGCGTATCGCGCACCGCGTGGGAAGCAGAACGCAAAGCGCGCATCGCCAAGCCTCGGAAGATCGAGGTCGGCGTCGATACGCTAAAGGTCAAATACGACGATAAGAACCGGGCAGTCGTCAGCTTTCGCCAGCATTACAAGTCAGCCGGACTGAGTGTCTCCAGCAAGAAGATACTCGTGATGGTCAAGAACGGCGAGAAGTGGCTCATTCAGCAGGAACGGGTGGGTAGCTGAAACCCGCCCCGTCTTCAATGTTCCGCACAGCGGTATTTGCAGGGCTCGCAGCCGCGCTATCGGTTGCCATTCCTGCCGCTGCCATGAGCGGGCATCCCGTAAAACCATCGCCGCAAACGACTGCAGCCGCTCCCCCGGTGGAACCGGAAGCGCTACTGATCAAAACGCTGCTCGCGATCAATAACAATCAGCTCGATGCCGCGCTGTCCGAAGTCGAGAACGTTTTACGTGCGTACCCTAATTTTCGGCTCGCGCATCTGATCAAGGGCGACCTGCTGCTTGCACGCTCTCAGCCTCTGAAAATGATGGGCGGTGCCATTGGTGCCCCAGCAGGCCGCCTTGCTGACCTTCGCGAAGAAGCACGCGCAAGACTCGTGCGCTACCAGCAGGAACGGCCCGGAGATCGGGTGCCGCGCAATCTGGTGCAGTTGCAGCCCGAGCAGAAATACGCACTCATCGTCGACACCTCGAAGTCCACGCTATACGTTTTCGAGAACCACAACGGCGCTGCGCGTTATTTGACCGACTACTACATCAGCAGCGGAAAGAACGGCATCGACAAGCTGCGTGAAGGCGATAAGAAGACGCCGCTCGGCGTTTACCATGTGACGAGCAGCATGCCGCGCGAGAAGCTCGCGGATCTTTATGGTGTTGGGGCATTCCCGATCAATTATCCGAACGAATGGGACCGCCGTGAAGGACGCAAAGGTGGCGGCATCTGGCTGCACGGCACGCCGTCCGATACGTTCAGCCGGCCGCCGCAGGCAAGCGATGGGTGCGTGGTCCTCACAAACCGGGATCTGGAAGCGATTCGGCAGCGCGTTCAGATCGGATTGACTCCGGTCATCATCTCGAACTCAATCGAGTGGGTGCAGCCGCAGGCGGTTTCCGGTCTCAGGCAGGAGCTTGGCACCGCGCTCGAGCAATGGCGTCACGACTGGGAAAGCCTCAGCACCGAGCGTTTTCTCACGCACTACTCTGCCAGCTTCAGGTCAGGAAAGCAGGACTACCGCGCTTTCGCGCAGCAGAAACGGCAGGTCAATGCAGGCAAGCAGTGGGTTAAGGTCAAGCTCGACAAAGTCAGCATGTTCCTCAATCCGGGCAAGGAACGCCTGGCTGTGGTGACTTTCGAACAGGACTACACGAGCAGCAACGTGACGAACAAGATGCGCAAACGCCAGTACTGGATCAAGGATGGAGCCACCTGGAAGATCATTCACGAAGGAACAGCGTGAGGTGGGAAGCGGTCCCTCTCGTTAGGCATCCTATCCAGTCGACGCTCTGAATGTGGCGTCGGCTCTCACGTCCAGAGCCGGTCCGCCTTGTTATTCCCCCTTGAGCATCAGCGCCTGACCGTTTAAATTGTCGCTCCGAAGACCGGCCCGTTGCCGGCCATCTCTTTTTCCCATGCTAAAAACACTTTTCGCTGCCTTCGCGCTCGTCCTGTCGTTCACTGCTGCCGCGGCGAACCCGCAGGTGGAGGTCAGAACCAACATGGGCGCCTTCGTTCTCGAGCTCTACCCGGAGAACGCGCCTGGGACCGTTCAGAACTTCCTCCAGTACGTCAAAGACGGCCACTACAACGGCACGATCTTCCATCGCGTCATGCCCGGCTTCATGATTCAGGGTGGCGGCTTCACCCGGCAGTTCGAGGAAAAGCCCACGCGCGCCGCAATCAAGAATGAAGCGGGCAATGGCCTGCGCAACGGCGTGGGCATGGTGTCGATGGCTCGCACCGCGGATCCGCACTCGGCCACGGCGCAGTTTTTCATCAACGTCGCCGAGAACCCAACGCTCGACTTCAAAGCGCCGACAACTGAAGGTTACGGCTATACGCCGTTCGGCAAGGTCGTCAAAGGCATGGATGTCGTCGAGCGCATCACAAAAGTGCCCACCGGCCCGGGAAAACCGCCGCACGCGGACGTTCCGGTCAAGCCGGTCATCATCGAGCGCATACGCGTGATCGAAGCCGCGTCCGCACCCACTAAATAAGGACAATACCTATGGTCAAGCTGCACACCAACGTCGGCGTGATCGGGCTCGAGCTCGACACGAAGAACGCACCCGACACCGTCGCCAACTTTCTGAAGTACGTGAAGAGCGGCTTCTACAACAACACGGTATTTCACCGCGTGATCGACGGATTCATGGTCCAGGGTGGGGGGTTCGAGCCCGGCATGAAACAGAAAGCGACGCAGGGGGGTTTGAAAAACGAGGCCGACAACGGTCTCAAGAACGACCGCTACACCGTCGCAATGGCGCGCACGTCGGATCCGCATTCCGCGACGGCTCAATTCTTCATCAACGTCTCTGACAACGCCTTTCTCAACCATACGGCACCGACTGCGCAGGGCTGGGGCTACTGTGTCTTCGGCAAAGTTGTCGAAGGGATGGACGTCGTGGACAAAATCAAAAAAACGCCTACCGGCAGCCGTGGCATGCACCAGGACGTGCCCGTAGAAGATGTCGTGATCGAGCGCGCAGAAGAGACATGACAGGCCCTGTGCGCCGATCAGGATTCGTAACCCATCCACTGCGCTGAATACGCGCAGCGTGTGAGCTGCAGCTCAGGCGACTATGCCACACAGCCTTTTCATTTCGGACCTGCACCTCGCGCCAGACCGGCCTCGGATCGTCGAGCAGTTCTTCTCGTTTCTGGCGGGTCCGGCGCGTGGGGCCGAGGCGCTCTACGTACTCGGCGACCTGTTTGAATACTGGGTGGGCGACGACGACCTCGGTGATCCGCTCAACGATTCGGTCGCGAAGGGTTTTGCAGCGCTCGGGGCAGAGGGCACGGTCATAAACTTCATGCACGGCAACCGCGACCTGCTCGTCGGCCGCGAATTCGCCGCACGCTCGGGCGCACGCCTCCTCGACGATCCCGCATTGTTGGATCTACATGGCACTCGCACACTGCTGATGCACGGCGACACACTCTGCACCGATGACGTCGAATATCAGAAGTTTCGCGCGTACGCGCGTAACCCGCAGAACCAGGCGCGGTTCCTCGCGCAGCCTGTCGCTTCACGCCATGCAGAAATGGAAGCTCTGCGCGCGCGCAGCGAAAACGCCAAGCAGGACAAGACCATGGAAATCATGGACGTCAACAGTGGCACCGTAGAGCAAGCGCTTCGACAAAGCGGCTACCCGAGACTCATTCATGGTCATACCCACCGGCCGGCAAGGCATCTGCACAACGTGGACGGCCACACCTGCGAACGCTGGGTGCTCGCCGATTGGTACGAAAACGGAAGCTACCTGCGTTGCGATGCGAGCGGCTGCAGGGCCATAGCTCTGGAGACTGCGTCAGCGGTCAGCCGTCAGCCGTCAGCCGTGTAGAGTCAAGACGGGCGCCCCGAGGGAACCCTCGTGTCACTGGGCTCGCCTTTTCAACCGGGCTGAACATCACCGGGCCCGCCCGCCCCAACTTCCCGATCTGCCGGCGCGCCGCGTCCGGTTTATCGCATCCCGCGCGCGAGATCCGCCTTGATGTCCTCCAGCGCTTCGAGTCCGACCGCCACGCGCAACAACCCGTCACCGATGCCCGCAGCTGCGCGCGCTTCCGGTGTGATGCGTCCATGCGTCGTCGAGGCCGGATGTGTGATGGTCGTCTTGGTGTCGCCGAGGTTTGCAGTGATCGACAACAGTCGGGTGTTGTCGACGATGCGCCATGCGGCTTCCCGCCCGCCTTTCACATCGAACGAGACGATGCCGCCTCCACTCTTCTGCTGCCGCATGGCAAGCGCGTGTTGTGGGTGGGAAGGCAGTCCCGGATAGTACACACGCTCGATAACGGGCTGCTTCTCGAGCCACCGCGCAAGCTCGAGCGCAGAGGCCGACTGCGCCTGCATACGAATGCCGAGGGTCTCGAGCCCTTTCAGGATGATCCAGGCGTTGAACGCGCTCAACGTGGGACCAGCTGTCCTGAGGAATCCTAGAACCCCTTCGTAAATAACATCCCGTTTCCCCAGGACCGCACCTCCGAGGACACGGCCTTGACCGTCTAGATATTTGGTTGCGGAGTGAATCACCACATCAGCGCCGAGCGCGAGCGGCTGCTGCAGCGCCGGGGAACAGAAGCAGTTATCGACCACGAGCAGCGCACCTGCCTTGCTCGCCACCTCGCGAAGTGCGGCGATGTCATAGACCTCGGTGAGCGGGTTCGAAGGTGTCTCAAGGTAGAACATGCGTGTCTTCGGCGTTACCGCGCCCTGCCAGTTGGCGATGGAGGTTCCGGAAACGAACGTGGTTTCGATTCCGAAGCGTTTCATGATCGTGCCCAGCAGCTGAACGGTCGCGCCGAAGACCCCTGCCGAGCACAAGACGTGGTCGCCTGACTTCAGCAGGCCCATGACGCACGACAGGATCGCCGACATGCCTGAAGCAGTGGCCACACAGCACTCGGCGCCTTCAAGAGCAGCGAGGCGCTTCTCGAAAACAGTCACCGTGGGATTCGTGAAACGTGAATAGATGTTGCCCGGCTCCTGATTGCCGAAGCGGGCAGCGGCCTGCGCGGCCGACTTGAACACGAAGCTCGAAGTGAGATATAGCGCTTCGGAATGTTCGCCGAACTGACTGCGCTCGATGCCCGCGCGAACAGCGAGCGTGTCCAGCTTGTAATCGTCGCTCATGGATGGCACCTGACTCGTATGCAAAAAAACAAAAACCCGGTCAGCTCGCGCTAAACCGGGTTGCCCTCGCTTTGTCGGGTAAGGATGACGCCTTGCGGCGCCATCCTCCCCTGAGAACCGGGCGTGCGAGTTTCCCCGCACCCGGCTCAAGCCTCTACAAAGCCCCACCTACAGGGGCCGGCTCTCCAACGTCAAACCAGTAGCATGAAGTCGACGATGGCAATTCGGGTGCAGCAGAACCAGATTAGCGAAGCAATCGCTGCCGCCCTCACACTTCGGCACCCGGTGGTGAACATTCCACCCGGTTTCCTTGGTGATCAGTTGGTCGCATAGTCTACAACGCTTGCTCTGGTTCCACCAAAGCCGCAGAAGCTTCGCTTTTCCCTTTGTATCGCCTTTCATCTTCAGACCGAGTCGGTCTTCGAAGTAAGGCTCCCATTGCGGGTCAAAGGGGTTGGCGTCGCCCTTAACCTTGGTGTGCCGGCGGATGTGCGTGTCGCTCGCTTTCGCTAACGTCACCCGTTCCCGCTTACCCTCTACATCCTTGAGCTTCGCACTGAATACCCAGCTTCGGCTGCCGGTCGTCACAAAGTATTTCTCTTTGATCCAACCAGCGTTTTTGTTGGGATGCCTGCGCTTCGCCCATCGCCACATCTTAAACCACAGCCACGAGTCAATCGAGGCAAACGTCTTCGAAGCACACACCGCCCGGTGATAGTTAGCCCATCCCCGAATCACCGGGTTCAGAATGCCTATCAGGTTCTCCTGCTTGGCCGTGCGGTGCTCCTTGAAGCTCGTTTTAACCTTGGCTTTGAAAGCTTGAAGGTTTTTCTTCGACGGCTTGACGATAATCTTGCCACCGAAGCTCCGCACATTCTGACCGAGGAAATCAAACCCTTCCGCAATATGTGTGATTCTGGTTTTCTCTTCTGAGAGTTCCAGTCCGCGAGTGGCGAGAAAGCGTTCCACCCTCGGCTTGACTTCAGTTTCCAGAAGTTCTTTCGAACTACCTGTGATCACGAAGTCGTCCGCATATCGCACCAAGTTGACCTTGAACCTTCCGGCTTTGCGGTTACCCTTCGACCCGAAGTGAGCCTCCAGTTCCGCTTCCAGTCCATCCAGAGTCATGTTAGCCACCGTCGGCGAGATAATGCCACCTTGCGGCGTACCCGCTTCCGTTGGAAAGAGTCTGCCCATCTCGATGTAACCTGCCTTCAACCACTTCCGGAGAATCTCTCGGTCCGTCGGGACATGAGCGATCAACCAGTCGTGACTGATATGGTCAAAACAGCCTTTGATATCACCCTCCAAAATCCACTGCGCCTTATGATGCCCCGACAGTATCGTATGACACTGCTCGATAGCATCGGCGGTAGACCGTGCAGACCGAAACCCATATGAGTTCCGATCCGCGAGCGTTTCCGACACCGGTTCGAGTGCGAGCAGATGCAATGCCTGCATCGCGCGATCGCGCAGGGTCGGAATACCGAGAGGCCGATATTTATCTGGCTGTCCGGCTTTCGGGATTTTCACCCGTCTCAGCGGACGTGGCCGATAGCCACGCCTTTTGAGTGACTCTATGGCTTGTCGCTTTTCCTCCGGAGTGGACCACGTAATACCGTCCACACCCGGCGTGCGTCTGCCTTGATTCTCCGTCACTCGTCGCACGGCGAGTGCTTTGCCGC
>JAQGNH010000533.1 GCA_028291945.1 Betaproteobacteria bacterium | reverse complement strand
CGCTCCAACGTGCCCGGCATGCGTTCGGGATTCGTCGCGGGAGACGCTGCGGTGCTCAAGAAATTTCTGCTCTACCGCACGTACCAGGGCTGCGCGATGAGCCCGCCGGTGCAGACGGCAAGCACTGCCGCGTGGCAGGACGAGGCGCATGTCGTGGAGAACCGGCGCCTCTATCGCGAAAAATTCGAAACAGCGCTATCGATTCTGAAACCGTCAATGGACGTCGACATGCCGGATGCGGCATTCTATCTATGGGCCCGCACGCCGCTGCCCGATCCGGACTTCACGCGCCGGCTCTACCAAGCGCAGGGCGTCTCAGTATTGCCTGGCAGCTATCTTGCCCGCGAGGCTCACGGCGTCAATCCCGGCACGAACCGTGTGCGCATCGCGCTCGTCGCGTCCACCGAGGAATGTGCCGAGGCAGCACGCCGAATTCGCGATTTCGTAACCTCGCTCCCCGGGGCGGGTCGGTAAACATACAAGAGAAGAACCAAGGTTTCTGCCGGTAACTTCTCTTCCATCGCGACCGCTTAATCCGACCGTATTCAAGTGAAGAACGCAGCCGCGGGTCTCGCGTGTCAGGAATTCTCGAAAGAAGGACATGAGATGGAACAGCTAAAGAAAATCGTCGACGCAGCATGGGAAGACCGCGCGGGCATCACGCCGGCAAGCGCAAAAGCAGAACTTCGCGATGCGGTGCGCGAGACGATTTCCCTCCTCGACCGCGGTGAGCTGCGCGTTGCCGAAAAGCGCGGTCGCGAATGGGTGACTGAGCAATGGGCGAAAAAAGCGGTGCTGCTTTCGTTCAGGCTCAAGGATAACGAAGTCATGGCGGACGGCTATGCGCGATACTACGACAAGGTACCGTCGAAATTCGCGACCTATGACACCGCTGCGTTCCAGGCCGGGGGCTTCCGAGTCGTGCCTCCCGCGGCCGTGCGCGAAGGCGCGTACATCGCCAAAAACGTTGTGCTGATGCCTTCCTTCGTCAACATCGGCGCTTACGTCGATGAAGGCACGATGGTCGACACCTGGGCTACGGTCGGCTCGTGTGCCCAGATCGGCAAGAACGTCCATCTCTCGGGCGGCGTGGGCATTGGAGGCGTGCTGGAACCTTTGCAAGCGAACCCGACCATCATCGAGGACAACTGCTTCGTGGGCGCGCGCTCCGAAATCGTAGAAGGCGTCGTCATCGAAGAAGGCAGCGTTATCTCTATGGGTGTGTTCATCGGCGCGAGCACCAAAATCTATCGCCGCGACACGGGCGAGGTGCTGTACGGCCGCGTGCCCGCCGGCTCAGTCGTCGTGTCGGGATCTCTCCCCTCGGCGGACGGCCGCTGCAACTTGTACTGTGCCGTGATCGTGAAGCAGGTAGACGCGAAGACGCGCGCGAAAACAAGCATCAACGAGCTTTTGCGCAGCGATTGACCCCGGCCGGTGCTACTTTGTTCCTAGGTGCTGCCCCCCTGAAATAGGCACAATCTCCGGTCATTGCGCGTATTGGATGGACCGGCGCGAGAATACTGGGCAACGAGGGGAGCTGAATGTTCGTCAAGTCGCTGTTCAAGGTCATGGCCGATACTCAGGCTTCCGACCTTTTTTTCACTGCCGGCTCTCCCGTACAGATCAAGATCAAAGGCGAAGTCGTGCCGGTCGACACGAACGTCCTCGACGCCGCCGCCATGAAACGCATCGCCTATGAAGCGATGACCGAGGAGCAGATCGCCCAGTTCGAGAAGGACATGGAAATCAACTTCTCGCTGGTCGAGCACGGCATCGGCAGCTTCCGGGTGAACGTGTTCCGGCAGCGCGGTGCTTGCGCGATGGTGATCCGCCACATCAAACACAACGTACCCACCATAGACGAGTTGCAGCTGCCCGCAAGCCTCCAAGAGCTGGTAATGGAAAAGCGCGGGCTTATTCTCGTCGTCGGATCGACCGGCTCGGGGAAATCGAGCACGCTGTCGGCGATGATCAACCATCGCAATCAGACGTCGTCAGGACACATCCTTACGATCGAAGATCCGATCGAGTTCATGTACAAACACGGCAAGAGCATCGTGAACCAGCGCGAAGTGGGCATCGATACCCGTTCGTATCAAAACGCGCTCGTGAACGCGATGCGCGAGGCGCCTGACGTAATCCTGATCGGTGAGTGCCGCGACCGCGAAACGTTCAGCGCGGCGCTCCAGTATGCGCAGACTGGACATCTATGCCTCTCGACGGTGCACGCGAACAACAGCTATTACGCGCTGAACCGCGTGATCAACCTGTTTCCGCACGATGCGCGCTCGAGCCTTCAGATGGACCTGGCAGTGAGCCTTAAAGCGGTCATCTCGCAGCGGCTCGTGCACGACGTCAACGGCGAGATCGTGCCGGCGGTCGAGCTCATGCTCAATACCAAGCACATCCAGGAGCTCATCAAGACCGGTCAGATCGACCAGATCAAGGATGCGATGGAGCAGAGCCTTGCGCCCGGCTCCCAGACTTTTGAGCAAGCCCTGTTCAAACTCTATACTACCGGCCGCGTGTCGCTGGAAGAAGCCATGGCGAACGCCGATTCGCCGACGAACCTGCACTGGCTCATCAACAACGCGACGAAACCCGCAGCCGCACCCGTGCGGCCCGCAGCGCCGACCCGGCCGGGCGCACCGCCCGCACCCCGCCCGCCAGCACCGCAGGACGATCTCTCCAGCATCAAACTCAATCTGGATGCCATCGGCTGAGCACCGCGGACGCGCGCAAACGCTGCGCGTCCTGTTGCGTGATGGCGCGCGGCGGCTCAATGCGGCGCGCGTTTCATACGGTCACGGCACGACCAACGCGCACGATGAAGCCGCCTGGCTTGCCCTCCACGCGCTGAATCTACCCTTCGAAGCTCTGGACCGTAATCTGGATCGCGCATTGTCCGCGAACGAAGTGCGCCGAGTCGCGGCCCTTATCGGTGAGCGCATCAGGACTCGATTGCCCGCGGCGTATCTCGTTAAAGAGGCATGGCTGGGGAAGTACCGGTTCTATGTGGACGAGAGAGTGATCGTCCCGCGATCGTTCATCGCCGAGTTGCTGAACGATCGTCTCGCACCGTGGATACGCGAAACGAGTCAGGTACGCAGTGCGCTCGATCTGTGCACGGGTTCAGGCTGTCTCGGGATCCTGCTCGCCCTCACGTTTCCACGCGCGAAGGTTCACAGCGCCGATATCTCAAGAGACGCTCTGGCGGTGGCAAAGCGCAATGTCCTTGATTACCGTCTTCGCGGGCGCGTGAGCCTCTACGCCTCGGACCTGTTTTCAAAACTCGGAAAGCAGCGGTACGACGTGATCGTCTCCAATCCGCCCTACGTGCGCGAGGCCGTGATGCGGACGCTGCCGACGGAGTATCGGAAAGAGCCCGCGCTCGCGCTCGCCGGCGGACGAGATGGCCTCGAGCTCGTGAGGACCATCATCGCTGAAGCGGCGCAGCACCTCAATCCCGGAGGGCTGCTCGTCGTCGAAGTGGGCCACAACCGCAAGCGCGTCGACAACGCGTTTCCGAGCCTGCCACTGATCTGGGCTCAAACGAGCGGTGGTGACGATTGCGTCTTTATGGTTACGCGGGAATCGCTGCTGGCTGCGTCTGCGGCGCAGTCTCCTCGAGCCAGTCGAGCAGCCGCTTCACTTCACTCGCAGGTAGCGGGCTCACCTGCCCGCGCTTCAGCCGCGGCGGGAGCGCAACGACGCCGAAGCGCACGCGCATCAGGCGGCTCACGGTAAGCCCGAGGGACTCGAAGATTCGCCGCACTACGCGGTTGCGCCCTTCACGCAGCACGATGCGGTACCAATGGTTGGTGCCTTCACCACCTTCATCCTGGACCGATTCGCACTTCGCGATTCCGTCCGAGAGATCGATGCCGGCGGTGAGGCGCTCGAGCTGCGCCGCATTCAACTGTCCTACGATGCGCACCGCATACTCACGCTCTACCGCGAAACGTGGATGCATCATACGGTTGGCGAGCTCTCCGGAGGTCGTGAAGAGGAGCAGACCCGAAGTGTTGTAGTCGAGTCGTCCCACGGCGAGCCATTTCGCGCCGCGCAATTGAGGAAGCCGCTCGAACACGCTCGCCCGTCCTTCGGGGTCATCGTGGCTCACGATTTCGCCTTCAGGCTTGTGATAAACAAGCACGCGCGGGAGATGGTGAGTGCCAGGCCAGCGCACGATGCGGCGGCCGATTTTTACCGTGTCGCTCGGCACGACGCGGGCGCCGATCGCCGCAACCGCGCCATTGACGGTCACCTTGCCTTCGCGTATCCACTCTTCCATCATTCGGCGCGAGCCGATCCCCGCCTGTGCCAGTACTTTGTGCAGCTTTTGCGAGGGTGCGTCGAGCGGTGGGCGATGCAGACCCGTGCGCGAGTAGCTGCGCGTCGACGCCGAGGGGCTTGTCTTGCGACCCGCGGCGGCGGCTTTGCGCGCTGGCGGGCGCAGCGGCCGGTTGGGCCGGCCGCGCGTGCGTTTTTTCGGGGCGGTGCGTTGTGCCATCACACGTCCCGGCGCTCGAGCACCGCCTGTGCAAGCGTACCGCTGTCGACATGCTCCAGCTCACCACCCACCGGCAGACCCCGCGCAATGCGGCTCACCTTGATACCTTTGACACGCAGCAACTCTCCTATGTAATGGGCCGTCGCTTCGCCTTCGACCGTGAAATTGGTCGCCAGTATCGTCTCCAGAACGATGCCGTCCGTTGCGCGCTTGATCAGGCGATCGAGATGGATTTCGCGTGGACCTATACCGTCGAGCGGCGACAACGCGCCCATCAGCACGAAATACAGGCCCTGATAACACTGTGCCTGCTCCATCATCAGCAGATCAGCCGGCGTTTCCACCACACAAAGCAATGTCGCATCACGCCTGGGTGACCGGCACAACACGCAGATTGCTTCTTCCGCATAGCTATTGCACTTCTCGCAGTGGCGTATGCGCTCGAGGGCAAGCGCGAGCGCGCCGGCAAGCCGATGCGCACCGGGCTTGTCACGTTGTAAAAGATGATAAGCCATGCGTTGCGCGGACTTGGGACCGACACCGGGAAGACAGCGCAGCGCAGCGATGAGCTCCTCGAGGGAAGACGGCGTCTTCACCAAGAAATGATGAATGATGAATGATGAATGATGAATAACTTCGAGGCGTTCACGCGCCTACGCCTCATTCCGCATTCATCATTTCCCATTCCGCATTCTCCTCCTGGCATTCCGCATTCATCATTCCATCAAAACGGCATCTGGAAGCCCGGCGGCAGCGGCAAGCCTGCAGTGACACCTGCCATTTTCTCCTGCACGGTGCTCTCGACTCGCCGCACTGCGTCGTTCATCGCTGCCGCGATGAGATCCTCGAGCATTTCCTTATCGTCGGCGAGTAGGCTCTGATCGATGGTCACGCGCTTCACATCGTGACGGCAGGTCATGACGACTTTCACCATGCCGGCGCCGGACTGGCCTTCGACCTCGGTGGAGGCGAGCTGTTCCTGCACCTTTTTCATGTTCTCCTGCATCTGCTGCGCCTGCTTCATGAGGCCGGCTAGCTGTCCTTTCATATGCGTGTCCCGTCACTGTAAAGGTTTGATCGATGACTCGTTCACACGGGCATCGAAGTTTTCGACGAGCTCCCGCACGAACGGATCCTGTTCGATGTCAGCGATAGCCCGCGCCTGCTGGTGCTCGCGTGAACGCTGTGCAATCGCCACCGGAGAATTGCCGCTGCCGTCGCCCACTGCGATAGAAACGTGAACGCTTTCACCGAAGCGTTTCTGAAGCGCCGCTTTCAGACGCTCCTGGTAGGCTTTTTCCAGCAGGCGCTCGTGCGCTTTGGGCAGCATCAGCTCGATGCGCGTGGCGTCGCGCCGAATCAGTTCACAATGTTGCGCCAACATGCGCGCCATCCCGGTAATAGCAAGCTGTTCGACGATCTCCGCCCACGATTCCGCCGGAGCATCTTGCGCAACGAGCGGCGGAGCAGCCGCATCCGAAGATTCAGGCCCGCTCGGTTGCGCTGCCGCGGCAGCAGTGCCGGCCAGTCCGCCCTTCGCGGGCGCTGCAGGCGCTGAGCGTGAAAGCGGTGTGTCGGAGACAGGTGCAAATGCGAGCATACGCAAGAGGCCCATCGTAAAGCCGGCGTACTCGTCGGGCGCCAGGCCGATTTCGCTACGCGCCTGGACAGCGATCTGATAATAGAGCTGCAGATCTTCGGCATTGAAGAGCGCCGACAACTCGCGCAGCACGTCAGCGTCGGGATCGTCTTCGGCGAGCGTCTGCGGTACGGCTTGCACCAACGCGAGGCGATGGAGCAGAGTTCCCAGGTCCTGCAATGCCATTTCGAGCGAGAGACTGCGCTCGGCCATGCGATCGGCTTCTGCAATGAGCGCTGCACCGTCACGCGCGGCGAGCGCGCGCAGGATCGTATGAAGGTAGGTCTGGTCGACCGCGCCCAGCATCGCGCGCGTGGACGGGACCTCCACTCTGCCGGCGCCATGTGCGATCGCCTGATCGAGCAACGAAAGGGCATCGCGCAGGCTGCCCTGCGCGGCGCGGGCGATGAGCGCAAGCGCCGCGGGCTCCGAGGCTAAGCCCTCCGCCTCCAGAATCTGTTGCAGGCGGCTCTGTATCTGCGGCTGTGGGATCTGCTTCAGATTGAACTGAAGGCACCGCGACAGGACCGTAACAGGAATTTTCTGCGGATCGGTCGTGGCGAGCACGAACTTCACGTGCTCCGGGGGCTCTTCCAGCGTCTTCAGCATCGCGTTGAATGCGTTGCGCGAGAGCATGTGCACTTCGTCGATGATGTAGACCTTGTAGCGCCCCGCGGTGGGCGCGTAGAGCGCGTTTTCCAGAAGCTCGCGCATGTTGTCGACCTGAGTGTTCGATGCCGCGTCGAGCTCGATCAGGTCGATGAAGCGTCCGGCATCGATTTCCGTGCATGCGCGGCATGTGCCGCACGGCGCATCAGTCACTCCTGTTTCGCAGTTGAGCGCCTTGGCAATGATTCGCGCGAGCGTCGTCTTGCCCACACCGCGGGTGCCCGTGAAGAGGTACGCATGATGCAGACGCTGGTCCCGCAATGCATTCGTCAGCGCCCGAACGACATGTTCCTGGCCGACGAGCTCGGTAAAATTACGCGGACGCCATTTGCGGGCGAGGACTTGGGTCAAGTTGGGATCCGTCAGCGGTCAGGAGTAAGTGGGCAGCCGTATGTACAAGCAACATCCAGATCGGTGCGCGTTAACCGGGTTCGAGCAACGCGGCACCAAGCGCGGATGCAACACTCGCCATTTTACCGCTTATCGAACACGGTTGACCGCTGATGG
>JAQGNH010000519.1 GCA_028291945.1 Betaproteobacteria bacterium | reverse complement strand
ATGCCTATGCGCTCATGACCATTCCCGAGCCTGCGCTGCGCGAAACGCGCAGCCTGATCGACATTCCCGTCGTCGGTTATGGTGAGAGCTCGATGCTCACGGCCCGCATGCTCGGCGAGCGCATGGGCGTGCTGCTCTTCATCGAGGAAATGACGCCGATCATCGAAGAGAATGCAGCGCGAATCGGGCTCAGCAGCAAATTCGGCGGGGCGCGTTTCGTAGGCTTCACGTTCAACGACGTACTCAAAGCGTACGAAGAGCCCGCGAGTGTGCTCGAGCGCTTTCACACCGCTGCGCGCGAGATGATCCGTCAGGGCGTCGACGTGATCATTCCGGGCGAAGCGCCGCTTTGTGCTTTGCTGATGAAGCATGGGGTTTGTCGCGTCGATAACGTGCCTGTCGTCGACGCGTTGGGAGCGACGATCAAGTTCGCCGAGACGATGGTCGATCTCAAACGCTCCAGCGGCCTCGCACCTGCGCGTCACGGCTACTTCACCGACAAGCCGCCTCGCGAGCGTGTCAAAGAGCTGATTGCCTTCTATGGCATGAATGCTCTTGCGCCCGGCGCAAAGTGAAACTGGCCAGCAGTCAAAAACAACGAGGAGAAGTGGTTGGGCAAAATGAAGATCGTTGCAATGGCACTTCTAGCAACAGCGAATCTCGCCACCGCACAGGACTATCCAACGAAGCCAGTGAGGTTCATCGTTCCATTTGCGCCCGGGGGTGGCACCGACACCACCGCCCGCACGATTGCGCAGAAGCTTTCAGAAAAGCTCGGCAAACCCGTTGTCGTGGATAACCGCGGCGGCGCCGGAGGCGTGATCGGCACCGAGACCGTAGCGAGATCGACTCCTGATGGGTACACGCTGCTCATGGGCTCACCCGGCCCACTCACGATCAATCCCAATCTTCAGACCAAGATGCCGTACGACACTCTCCGCGATTTTGCGCCGATCAGTCTTGCGACGATCAGCCCTTTCATACTGGTTGTACCTCCAGGCTCGTCGGTATCGAGTGTGAAAGAGCTGATCGCGCTCGCCAAGGAGAAGCCGAATAGCCTGAACTACGGATCGTCGGGCACGGGCTCGGTCTCGCATTTGTCGACCGAGCAGTTCAAGGCGCTGGCCGGCGTGCAACTCACCCACATCCCTTATAAGGGCAGCAGCCAGTCGCTGGTCGATATCCTGAGCGGACGGCTGCAGCTCCAGTTCGAGAATCTACCTGTCGTTCTGCCGCACATCCGCTCGGGCAAGTTGAAGGCGCTCGCCGTCGGCACTCGGAAGCGGTCTGCAGTGGTGCCGGAGTACCCCACCATGGTCGAGGCGGGCGTGCCGGGTTATGAATCGAGCACCGCGTTCGGCGTCCTTGCGGCGGCCAAAACGCCGAAGGCGATCATGGACAGGCTGAACACCGACGTGGGAGCCGTTATGAAGATGCCCGAGGTGAGGGACAGCCTCAATGCGCGGGGCTTCGATGCCGTCGGCAGCACACCCGAAGAGTATCGGGTGCACTTGCGCGAGGAGCTGAAGCTCTATGCTCGCTTGGTCAAGATCGCCGGCATCAGGCCCGAATGAGCCGTAGCACGGCGTCTGGCGAACACCCGCGTGGATTCAGACTCTAAGCACATCATGTCCCGGTCAACCACAAGTATAGCGCGCGCGCCGCGCCATTCGCAGGCAGACCTCTTCGATCTGGAGTCAGGCCTGCCCGAAGGCTTCACGTACCAGCCTGAATTCCTGACGCCCGAAGAGGAGATGCATCTCCTCTCGATCGTCGAAGGGTTGCCGCTTGCGGAAGCGCAGTACAAGGAATTTACCGCAAGACGCCGCACGGTTAGCTATGGCTCGAAATACGACTACAGCGAGAACGTGCTCAACGAAGCACCGTCGCTTCCTCCATTCCTCATGCCCCTGCGGGCGAAGGTCGCACAGTGGGTGGGTGTGCCGCCCGAGAAGTTCGTGCACGGTCTGGTAAGCGAATACCGGCCCGGGACACCGCTCGGCTGGCACCGTGACGTGCCGGATTTCGAAGTGATCGTCGGCGTTTCACTCGGAGGATCGTGCCGCATGCGGCTGCGGCCTTATCGTCCCGGCGAAAGGAACCGACGCGAAGATGTCATCGCGCTGGAATTGCAGCCTCGTTCCGTATACCAGATCCGCGGCACGGCGCGCTGGGGATGGCAGCACAGCGTCGCCGCAACGCAAGAGCTTCGCTATTCGATCACTTTCCGCACGGCCAGAGCGGCCCACGCAAAGTAGACCCCATATCGGCCGCCGCGATTTCACCCACCAAGGAGAGTGCGTGAAATCCCTCCGGTCCAGGGTTACGACTGCGGTGTGCCTGCTCCCGCTTCGCTCGTATCATGCATAAGCTCCCTCGCGAGTTCTACGACCGCGACACGATTGAAGTCGCGAAGGATCTGCTCGGCAAATATCTCGTACATGTCACCGACGGACGTGAACGAATCGGACGCATCGTGGAAGCCGAGGCGTATCTGGGGCCGCACGATCTTGCAGCGCACTCGGCTAAAGGTCTCACTCCTCGAACGCGGGTGATGTTCGGTCCACCGGGTCATGCCTACGTGTACCTGATCTACGGCATGTATCACTGCATGAACGTCGTGACGCAGGAGGAAGGCAAAGCTTCAGCGGTGCTCTTGCGCGCTGTAGAGCCCGTCAGGAATATTGAAGGCCGGACTCAGGGCCCCGGGCTGTTGTGCAAAGCGATGGGGATAGACAAAAAACTGAACGGACACGACCTTCTGAGCGACAACTTCTACATTGCCGACGCCGGCGTGCATCGCAAGATTTCCATCGTGAAGCGGCCGCGCATCGGCGTGGATTATGCGGGGCACTGGGCGCGACGACTGCTCAGGTTTTACGTTCGCGGGAGCGGCTTCATTTCACGGCCGTAGCGGCTGCTTTCAGGGGCGCCACGGCTGAGTACATCACCGTGACCATCAAGAGGCGAGTCGCGCGTGAGTCAGCCGCTCCAGTATGCGCAGCGGTGACGATTCCGGGCTCTCCATGGCTTCGACCGGGATATAGAACGTCTGTTCGAAGGCGCAGCTTCCCCGCATCGCGGCATGAGACACCTGGTCGGTGTACACCATCCAGCTCGTGCCGGCCGGAAACTCGAATGCGCTCGCTGGCACCCTCGATTGGTACTGCGCATCGGACTTCATGCGATCGTGTAGCTTGAGCATGTAGTGATCGTATGCGGTTCGACGCTGTTTAGTGATTTTCAGGCATGCGAGCAGGAGGCTGACGCCGTGGGCCAGGGGGGGAATGTCCGGCACGAATTTCTTCGCGACGTCCTCGAATGGCTCGCCGCTGCGCCAGGCGCGAGGCTCGCCTTCGGGATTCACATTGCTGAACACTCGCAAAATGCGCTTGCCTTGCACCGGCGTAGACGGGAAGCTGTCCACATGCAGTCGAGTGTCGTCCTTGCGCCAGGACGATTCGCGCCCTGCGATTTCCGCAGGCCTGAAGCTCGTGCGTCCCACGATCAGTCCGGCTGCATACCGCGGGAACAGCCCCAGCACGAGTGAGCGCGCCGATGTGCAATAACGTTCCAGTGCAGACTTCACCGCCTCGCGCACCGGCGCAGCGAGCTCAGCGCTGCGAAGTCGCCCTGTAGCGCTGTCATAGCTCAGATTTTTGCTTCCGGCTGCCAGCGTGTTCGCGCGCAGAAGCTCGATGCGCTCGACCGAATAGGGGAGCTGCGGGAAGAACAGTATTTTGGCCGCCTCGAGAGCGTGCAGCGCGTCGTCGCGGGCGTCAGCCGAAAGTGTGGACCCAGTCCACTCCCGAAGTGGCACACGAACGATTTCTGTCATCTATTACGCCCCGCTGGAAAACGCGCGAGAGCGCCAGCGTCTCTGATGTTGCATGAACGCTGTCG
>JAQGNH010000489.1 GCA_028291945.1 Betaproteobacteria bacterium | reverse complement strand
CCGCTGTGCGATTTGCTTGTACTCGCTGCAGATCTCGACGAGCTCGTGCTCTTCGAGCTCTTCGAGATTGAGCAGCGCATTGTGCGCACCGCTCGTGCAGCGAATGAGCTCGTCGAGCTTGACCTGGGTCGCCTGCGAATCGCGGTTCTGCGTGTTCTGAATTAGAAAGACCATCAGGAACGTGACGATCGTCGTTCCTGTGTTGATTACGAGTTGCCAAGTGTCGCTATAACCGAAAAGCGGTCCGGTAACGGCCCAGACCACGACGATGCTGATCGCGAGCGCGAACGCCGGGGGACTGCCGCTCACGTGTGAAGTCCATTTCGCGAATCGCGTAAACCAGGACGTCGATTTGGTGACTTTCATGGTTGGACTCCATTCAGTTCAGTAGAAATCGCTCGTTTGTTGCCTAAATGCAACACTCGAACCGGGATTATGCCTTTCGAGAGCGGCTTATATCGACAGCTTAAAGCGACTTCTTTAATCTCCGATGAGTTGCAGAATTGAAAGCTCGGAACAAGGTTCGATAAGGCGGCGGGAAGCAGGGAGAGAAGAGGCAGTCAACGCAGGTTCGAGTACGATGGCGCAGTACTAAAACACTCAACATAAAGCTGTGCCATAGATTCATAGCCAGGTCGCCCCTGGCTATTTTTTTTGCGCCGCTTCTGCGCGCAAAAAAGCGCCAGGCGCATCAGTAAACGAACAGGGAGAACCTAAGGTTCTCCCCGTAACCCCTTTCCTTCGGTCACACGCTCATGCGGCTCGAGGCTGCGAGCCATCAGCAGATCGCCTAAGGATGGGAGGTTAAGGAGGGAAACCTTGGAGTTTCCCTGTTCGCCTACCGGCCCCCCTCGCGGTGCGAGGGAACCTTGGGTTCTCCGTGGTTCGTCTACTGGCGCTTCGCCGTGCAAGTTCAGGCGCGGCCGAATTTGCGGTGGTCGACCATGAGACAGCGGTTCTGCACGACCTTGATGCCGGCCTGAGCCAGCTTCTTGGCGACTTCATCATTGCGTATGCCGAGCTGCATCCAGACCGCTTTGGGTTTCTTGGCGAGGATGTCGTCGAGGTGTTGAGGCACATCTTCGGAGCGCCGGAACACGTTTACGAGATCGACATCACCCGGAATGTCCGTCAGCTTGCGATAGACGCGATGGCCCAGGATCTCGGTGACGTCCGGGTAGTACACAGGGACCGGGATCACCTTGAAGCCAGCGGTTTCCAGATATTGCGGCACATAGAAGGCCGGCTGCCCGGCCTGAGCCTCGGTTTTGATGCCGACCACGGCGATCGTTCGCGTCTGCTCGAGCACATCGCGCATGCCTGCTTCATCCTTGATGATGTTCGACTGCCAGTCCATGTCTAGTTGTCCCATTCTCGTAACGAAGCCACATTGCGGCCCGCGATACGGCCGCTGACGAAAACACTCTGCAATGTTACCGCCGGAAAGGTAGAGTGGCCGAAAGCGCTGCGCGCTCTTCTGGGGCGTAAAGCCCCGGGATGCACCTGCCCACCGCGCGGTCATAGCTGCAGCGCTTCACTCCCGCGCGGCTGAAAGATCACGACGCCGCCGAGCGCCTTCGGCATCGTAACCACCAGGCGCCCCTCTACCTCACGTGCGTCGATCTCGGTGCCGCGCAGATAGGTGCGTGTAGCGTCGAGATCGTCGCACTCCAGCGTGTAGCCGCCTATCCACGGTAAAGCTGGAGTCGAAACGCCGAGCGTGCGAATATCTCTGCGCCGATCAGAATCAAGGTGCCGCGCGCCGTATCGAGGCGCCAGCTGTTTCTGTAAGGGGCGGCTGGAGCGCCGGTAAATCGGCTGTAACGTTGCGCCGCTTCGGCTGGGTCGCGCACGCACACAAACACGGCGGCAAGGCCGGCGGCGCCGTTTCGATGCGAGAGCCAACGGCGTTGCCAGAGAAGCTCCGGCGTGAGTTGCTGACAGTACTGTATGCGTCCTTCAGCCATGGTGCCGGGCGGAACGCGAACTACAGTGAATCGTCCGGTGTCCTCGCCTGTTTCAGTGCTGATGGGCCGCTGGAGCGCGACCGGTGCGAGCGGTTCAAAGCCTTGTTTCACGAGCCGTTCGTGGTCCGCCTGGGCCGCTGCCGTACCGAACGCGACGAGGTGTATGCCGACATAACGCCGCATCGCACTGCGAAGCTGGTCGGCAACCGGCGTCTCGGCAGTCGGCGTGAGGAACTCGAGATAGCCACGCTTCAGCATCACGCAACGATTCGCCGTGCCTGCGGGAACGAGCGGCCCGCCGCGCTCCAGCCGATGCGACTGCGCTGAGAATGGCGTGAGCGTAAAGCCCAGACACTCGAGCGCAGTGCTCGCCTCGTCCATGTCGGGTATGAAATGGGAGACGTGATCGACGTTCAGCGAGCCGGCCGGCGGCACCTGCGAAGCGGCGACGCTGTCGACGGCCGAGACGCCGCGATCATTCATCATTCGTAAAATTCTACTCCGCTCGTTCGCTTCGCTCCGGGCGCACGGTGCGCTTATGCGGCTATCGCCGCTACATAATGGATCATTCGGCCTCAGTATCCGAGTCGCCGGTCCACGATGTTCCTGAGTGCCTTCCCTTTCATGAAACGTTCGAGGTTCATGAACCAGGTATCGAGGAGCTGGTCGATGTAGCGCGGATCGTCACACGAGATATGGGGCATGATCACCAGATTGGGCGTAGTCCACAGCGGTGAATCGGCAGGCAGAGGTTCCTGATCGAAAACGTCGAGGACCGCGCCACCCATGTCGCCGCTGACGAGCTTTACGGTGAGCGCCGCGTAATCGACGACAGGCGCACGTCCTATGTTCACGAGACCCGCACCGCGCTTGAGCAATCCAAGCCGCTCGCGACTGATCAGCCCACGGGTATCCGCGGTGAGCGGCGTCGTCACGATGACGAAATCGGCTTTGGGCAGCGCCCGATCGATGCGCGAAACCGGATACGTGACGTCCGCAGGGCGCGTGTGTTTGCCGCTGCGCGTCACGGCGATGAGCTCCATATCCAATTTCTTGGCAGCCCGTCCGGCGGCCTGTCCGAGATCGCCGAAGCCGATCACGACAGCTGTTTTGCCTTCGATCGGTGTCGAGAAAATCGGCTGCCATCTCCGCTCGCGCTGATTCGTGAGCACTTCAGGCAACCCCGCATTCAACATGAGCAGCGACATGGTGCAGGAGTCCTCGGCTTTCGCACCGTGGGCGCCGCTGTTGTTCGTGAGCGTAATGTCTTCCGGCAGCCAGTCGAACGGCGACAGCTGGTCCACGCCCGCGCCGGTAGTCTGTATCCACTTCAGGCGTGGCGCGCGCTCCCGCAGGTTCTCGCGCGGTGGACTGGAATTGATCATCACGTCGGCCGTTCTCAACGCGTCGTCGAGAATGTCTCCATCCCAACCTACCGTGACGCGGACGTTCTTTGCGAGCGGCTTATGGCGCTTCGCCGCCGCCGCCCATTTTTCCTCCGTCAGGTGAAACAGCGCCGATCGCTTGCGCGAGCTTTCGAGGTGCAGATGCAGCTTTTCACTCATCATTGATCATTCCGGATTCATCATTGTTATTCCGCATTCATCATTCAGCGGGCGGTTGCAGTGTTTCGTATCCATCACTTAAAAGACGAACACGCTGTTTTTGTCATTCATCATCCATCATTCCGCATTCATCATTCAAATAAGCGCCCGCAGCCTCTGAATGTATCGAGTCACTTCGGGCGTTGTCGCATCGCGCGGGCGTCGGATGTCGATTGCTACTCTTTCCCGCACGCGGCCGGGGCGCGGCGCCATGACGACCACGCTGTCAGCGAGCACGACCGATTCCTCGACGTCGTGCGTCACGAAGACGATGGTCATTTTCTTCAGGCCGTGTATGCGCAGCAGCTCGGTATGCATGAGCGATCGCGTCTGGGCATCGAGGCGCGAGAAGGGCTCGTCCATGAGCAATATGCACGGCTCGAGCACGAGGCTGCGGGCGAGTGCAACGCGGCTTCGCATGCCGCCCGAGAGCTGATAGGGAAAAGCATCCTCGAAACCGCTCAGGCCGACCAGCTCGAGCGCCTGCTGAGCCTTGCGCCGCCGCTCCGCCTTCGGCATTGACGCCGCTTCCAGCGCGAACTCCACATTGCGCAACGCAGTGCGCCACGGCAGCAGCCGGTCCTCCTGGAACATGTAGCTCACGCTGCGCCAGTCTTTGAATTGTTCGGACACAACCCCATTGATGCAGACGCGTCCGCGGTCCGGCTTGAGGATCCCGGATATGATGTTGAGCAGCGTGCTCTTGCCGCATCCCGATGCGCCCAATATGGCGAGTATCGAATGCTCGGCGACTTTGAGATTGATATCGTGAAGCACGTGCAGCGGCTCGCCGTCGGCAGACGGGAACCACTTGCTCACGGAGTCGACCGTGATCGCATCCCGCTCCGCTACCGGAGACGTAACGTCCAGCGCGCCTGACGATACCATCAGGCGCTTTTCACGGGTGGTCTCGCCGCAAACGCGGAGCCGCGCACGCACAAGCGTCCCCGCGGGTCCTGCCACAGCTTCTCGTCGGCATGCAGCTTTCCGAGCGCTCGCGCGACGACCGGAAATGGATGCTCGCCGAATCTTTCCGCGATCTCCGTATAGTAGAGCGGCGCTTTCTCGATCAGCGACAGTATGCTGCCGGCCAGGGCCGCAACTTTTTTGTCATCCACACTGACGCGGCCTGTAGCTGCGTCGGCTTTGCCGCCGACGTAATCGGCAATCCGTGCGCGGTCGGCATAGGCATAAGCGATCCGCTCGAAGCGCTCATGCGGAACACCTTCGGGGATCGTCGCATCGATGCCCACCTTGGCGCCGACGGGCACTACCCCCGGCGGCATGACCGGCAGACTTGGGTCCAGTGGTTTGGCTCGAGCGCCCGGGATAATGAAGACGTCGCGATCGGCCTGGACACGCGTTGCAATCGCCCATTCCACGTCCATCGCGTTGTTCACATCGATGTCTTCGTCGACGACCACGACGTGCTTCAGGTCCATCACGGAAAGCGCAGCGAGCAGGGCGTTCTTGCCTTCGCCCGCCTGCTTTTTGATGGAAACCACTGCGTGCCAGAAGGCGCAGCCGCCGAGCGTGACGTTGATATCTTTCACCTGAACGCCGGCATTCTTGAGCGCAGCGCGTATGGCAGCGTAACGCGTCGGCGCCGCGAGCCAGGTGTTCTCCCACGGCATGTGCAGCGCGTAGTAGATCGCGTCCTCGCGCAGGGTGATCGCTTTGATGCGCACCACCGGGTTCCAGTGCAGGCCGCCCATCAGGCGCGTGAATTCGCCGAAGCGGCCCTCAGGATTCGTCCAGCCCGTCGGAAGAATCTCGCCTTCGAGCACGATCTCCGCGTCGGCGATGCACGGCAGGTCGATCGTCTCGCATTGCGCAAGCTCGACGGGCTGCCCGCGCAAACCGCCTGCGATCGCCATTTCGTCGACACCGATCGGCGCACGAAAACCGGCGCCCATGATCTCGATCGGGTGAGTGCCGATCGAAATCGAGATGGGGCAGGGCTGGCCTGCTTCATACGCGCGCTGCGCGAATAGCCGCATGTTATTGGGCGTTACGATGTCGATGCCGGTCAGGTTTTTCTCTTTCACCATGAACCGGTAAATCCCGGAGTTCAGTCCGTATTCCGGATCCTTCGCGATCACGACACCTGCCGTGATCATCGGACCGCCGTCGTAGATCGAAGACATCGGAATCGGCAGCTTGAAAAGATCGACATCATCGCCGACGCGGATGACCTGCTTGTGTCGCGCAGTCTCCACGTAACGAGGCGCAATCGGATGGTCGATGCCCCGGCGCAGCTTTTGCTCGATCTCGCCGTACTGCGTGCAGCCCAGTCCCATGATCGAGCGCTCGCGGGTGCGGATGATGCCTGACACGACCGGCACTTCGTAGCCGATGACGTCATGAAAGAAGAGCGCCTTGTCCGACTGATCGACGAGGGTCGCGATGTGACGGATGTCCACCGGCTGCCTGATGTCGACGAGCTCTTTCAGATCGCGCAGGCGATCGAGGAATTCACGGAAGTTCTCTTTCATCCTTCTAAGGTCCTTGTTGTTGCATCGCAAAGGCGTGATCGTTGATCCGTGATTCGTGATTCGTGACGCGTCACCTCGTCAGAACCCCTAGCGTTTACGAATCACCAATCACGGTTCACCGTTCACGCTCACGGGTCTTCCTTGAGCACATCGCTCTTCATCCCCTGCCACCTGTTGATCGTTTCATGCTGCACATTGAACAGATCCAGCACGCGGCCTACGGTGTGGTTCACGATGTCGTCGATCGTCTTCGCTTTACTGTAGAACGCGGGCACCGGCGGAAAAATAACGCCGCCCATTTCGGTGACAGCGACCATGTTGCGCAGGTGGGCGAGATTGAGCGGCGCTTCACGCGTGATCAGCACGAGACGGCGACGCTCTTTCAACACCACGTCCGCTGCTCTCGTGATGAGATTGTCTGAAAAAGCATGCGCTACGCCAGAAAGGGTTTTCATGGAACACGGCGCAATCACCATACCTTCGGTGATGAAAGAGCCGCTTGCCACCGACGCGCCGACGTCACGTACGTTGTGCACAACGTCAGCGCGTTTCTGAATGTCCTTGCGCGCAAGACGGTACTCCTGCCACGCGTTCAGCATGCCCGCGTCGGACACGATGAGGTGAGTCTCCCAGCCGCCACCGTCGCGCAGCGCTTCGAGTATGCGCAGCCCATAAATGGAGCCGGTCGCCCCGGTCATCGCCACGATGAGACGCTTCTTCGATTTGCCCTCTGACGGTTTCGAGCTCAAAAGCTTTCCGCTTCTCTCTTCCAGCGGAACAGGTGGTTTTCGAGCGGACGCAGCGCGCCCATTTCGAGCGCGGCCATCATGACTACGAGCGTGATCGTCCATGCAAACACCTGGTCCGTTTGAATGAGGTCGGCGGCCTGCCGGAGTCGATATCCTACACCGCTCGATGATCCGAGCGTTTCGGCAACCAGAGATACACGCCAGCCGAATCCAAACGCGAGGCGGGCACCTGAAAAGAAGTAGGGCAATATAGTCGGCAGATAGATCTTCCACATGACCTTGTGGTGCGGCATGCGCAACGTATGTGCGAGCTCGATGAAGTCGGCGTTCACCGTGCGCGTGCCTTGCCACACGTTGGTGATGATGAGCGGCATCGCCGTCATGAACACGACGAAAATCGTTGTCGCGTTCGACACACCGAACCAGATGATTGCGAAAATCGCCCAGATCGCGGACGAGATGGTATTCATCACCGGAATGATCGGCTCAAAGAATTCGCCAAGCCGCTTGTTCGCGCCCAGCACGATGCCGAGCGGCAGTCCGATGGCTGTCGCCAGCAGAAAGCCTGCCGCGACGCGCCCGAGCGTGATCGCCAGGTTGTGCCACAGATCTCCGTTTGCGGAGATGGTCCTCAGCGACTGCCATACCCGGAGCGGTCCCGGGAGAATGTAGTGCGGCATCTGGAGCGACGCGATCCACCAGATTCCGATGATGGTGCCAACCAGCGCCAGCCGTTGGACGACGAGGTCCACGCGCCATTTGCGGGGCGGAGCTGGCGCGTGAATCTGCTGTTCGAGTACGGTGGGCATGAATCAGCCTCGCTCCGCGAGGCCGGGCGGTGAACGAACAGAGAGAAACCCAAGGTTTCTCTCCGTAACCTCGCTTCCTTCGGCGATTTCCTGATGGCACGATTTCGTGTCGTTCAGGGCGGGGTGGTTTGCGGCAGTCACTTCGCTTGCGCCGTAAAGTATGTGCCGCGCCCGCTCGCGACGAGCGCGCCATCCTTGTCGTAAATGTACGCCTCGGCGGTCGAGTACTGGCTGCCCATTCGAACGATGCGCGCT
>JAQGNH010000477.1 GCA_028291945.1 Betaproteobacteria bacterium | reverse complement strand
CGCGTCCTCGCTCTGGACGGCGGCACGCTCGACCGGGATGCAGCGCTGCACTCAGGCTTCGATGAGCTCGTGCTGATGCCCAGCGCGCGCGCCGAAGTACTCGTCGACCCGTGCGAGTTGGGCGTGGGGACCGTTGTGCGCGGCCGGTGCACACTGCCGAAGTCAGATGTGATCGCTGAGCTTCGAACGCTGGGACTCGATACGGGCAATCAGGAGCGCGATGCAGGCGATCCTTGGCCAGCGATCGCGCTCGCACGCGTTGTGTTCAAGGGAGACGCAACGCAGCGTGCGAGAAATATTTCTGCGATTCAAGCCCGCGTACTTGAGCCTGCTCCAGCGAACGATGCGACGCGAGCGATCGAGCGAAAAGCAAACAGTGTCGCGCAGTCTAGTCGCACAGAGAACCAACCGCACGCAACGCACGCGGGTCAGGCTACTCACCTGGCAACGAGTTGCACACCGGTTCCTCTTCCTGACGGACACGTACGCGTGATTCGATTCGGCAACGGACTAAAGAAAACCTACTGGACGCATTTCGGCTTGCTCGCGACAAGCTCGAGGCTGGAGATGGCAGAGAACAGTGTGAAGCTACCGGATCTCGACAAGGAGGCCATACCGAAGCCCGGCGACTATCCTTCCTTTGGTACAGCAGATAGTCCGTCCGATCTCTGCATCCGCTACGGATCGGTCGAGCGCTGGGTCCTCGTCAACGACACCGACGAGTGCCACAACTTTCACATTCATCAGACGCATTTCCGTGTGCGCAAAATCGCGCTCGTCGATGGCGAGAAAGCCAACGCGTGTCTCGGAGATCGCAAGGCGTCAATAGTACTGAACACGCTACACGACAATTTTCCCATGCCTCCCGGTTCGCGCATCGTCGTGGACATCCCGTTCACGCGGCCGCAACAGATCGGCAAATTCGTCTATCACTGCCACATCCTCGGGCACGAGGACAAAGGCATGATGGCGACGGTCGAGGTCGTGCCGTGAACATCGGTGCGGCATCTCTAACGCGCTAGCCTACAAGAGTGCTCCGTTCGAACCGCGCTGTCAGTCGCACTCTATCGGTTTGGCAGCTTGACTTGCTTTTTGCGCTGTCACGCTGAAGCTCACGTCACTTCACGTCGACGAGCCCGACGCCGTTCACCATGCTCATCGCCATGACCGGATTGCCGTCGCGCGTCACATCCATGTTGCGCACGATGTAGCCGCCGGACGATATGATCCAGCTCTGGAATCTCTGGATCTTGGGGTCGAAGCGCACCACCGTGTTCGGCTTCGTTCCCGATTCGCTGTACCAGATCACGTCTTAGGCGGAAACCATCCCGTACGGCGCGCGGGTGACCGCGCGCTACGACTGTAACCGCGTGCAGCGAGCTGATCGCGGAGGGCAGACTCGCATCAAGGCGGCCTCTTCGCGTCTACCGCGGTTACATGCGTGACGCTGGAGCCCCGCCGTGGAACCGATCGGCGACGGCCTACGCGTAGTTTAGTAAGCGTGGGCTTTGCCTTCGCCGGTCTTAGCCAAACCGACAGGTCTCCGGCGTATCGCACGCTCATTCAAGAGATGTCGAGCGGTTTTCATACGCCGATCGCCGGCAGCACCGGTTCAATTTAGCGAGCAGGAGTGAACATGGACCCGAAGAAAGAAGTTCAGGTTCTACCGAAGCCCGATTACGAGGCCGAGAGGGCATTTCACAGATTCATGCAAACCGTTCTCGATCCCGGCAAGAAGAGATACCCCAAAGAGCCGAAGCTTGACGGGAACGCGTGAAGAGGCGCGCGTAGTTCACTCGTATGCGGTAGCTAGCGCCGCCTGGACGGCTTCTCTCCTGCAGATAATTTCAGGAGTCTTCAGCGCCTCTCCAAGGACTCAGGGCAGCTTCGGCAATACGATCCAAAAACCCGCTCCGCATCATCCCTTAAGGTGTAATGAATGAAGACGTCCAAGTCGCCCTCAGCGCCGTTCGAGTTAGCACCTTTGCCGTGGAAAGACGATGCGCTCGCGCCGCTCGTATCTGCGAACACTATCCGTTTCCATTATGGCAAGCACCACAAAGGCTATGTCGACAACTTGAACCGTCTCGTTGCAGGAAATGCGCTGAGCGAGCTGTCGCTCGAGCAGCTCGTCAGGGAAACCGCAAACGTGCAGGCGCAGTCAGCGATTTACAACAACGCGGCACAGGCGTGGAACCACGATTTCTACTGGCAGTCCCTGAATCCGGGCCGGGATATGCAGCCGTCCGGCGCGCTCAAGCTGAGGATTGCCGATGATTTCGGCAGCTATGACGCATTCAAGGAGCAGTTCACGGCGGCGGCGATGGGACAGTTCGGCAGCGGCTGGGCGTGGCTCGTTGTCGATGCCGGAAAGCTGAAGATCACCCGTACTGCAAATGCAGATACACCCATGGCCGCAGGCAAATCGTGTCTCCTTGCAATCGATGTCTGGGAGCACGCCTACTATCTCGACTATCAGAACCGCAGAGCTGACCACGTTGCTGCCGTGATCGAGAACCTGCTGCACTGGGACTTCGCTGCAAAGCAGTTCGCGAGCGCCCAATCAGACGAACGCGCTCTCTAGACCCGAACTGGGAGCGTACCCTTACCAGAGGGCCGGGCGCATGACATTCTTATGGCCTGAGGCGCTGTGGCTATTGTTAGCGCTTCCTGCACTCGCGGGCATCTACATTGTCCTGGTACGTCGCAAGAGAGCCGCGCTGCAATATTCGAGCTTGAGTCTGGTACGGCAAGCTATGGCTCCGGCCCAGAATATCCGGCGCCACATTCCGCCGCTTCTCCTCATAGTCGCGATCAGCGCATTGATTGTGGCGATCGCGCGGCCGGCCGCCGTCATCAATATGCCGTCCACACTGCGCACGGTAATTCTTGCGATCGACGTGTCGATGAGCATGGCAGCGACGGACGTAGCGCCCAGCCGGCTTGCAGCTGCTCAAGCCGCGGCAAAAGCGTTCATCAAGCAGCAGCCGCGGGACGTGCAGGTTGGCATCATCGCCTTTGCCGGCGAGGCTGACCTGGTGCAGACCCCCACAGTGAATCGCGAGGCTGCCTTAGCCGCAATCGATCATCTTCAGTTGGGATACGGCACTGCAATCGGCACTGGCATTATCGCGGCGCTCGTCACGATCTTCCCAGATGCCGGGATCGGCGGTAAGTACGACATCTTCGGCATGGGCCGGTCGCCGCTCGCAGCTCAGCCCATTTCCTTCAATGACGCGCGCTCAGCAGAACGCGCCGCCAAGCTACCACCTGGTTCGTACGCCTCTGCGGCGATACTCCTTATAACGGATGGACGGGGAACCTCCGGACCTTGGCCAACGACGGCGGCGCGAATGGCTGCGGAACGCGGCGTGCGCGTATACACAATAGGCTTCGGAACTACGGAGAGCACGAGCGTAGAGATCGATGGACAATCGATGGAAGTCGGCTTTGACGAAGCGTCGCTCAAGGAGATCGCTGACACGACACACGGCGAGTACTTTCACGCAGCCAGTGCGGTAGAACTGAGCTCGATTTACCAGAACCTGAGCGGCCGCTTCGTGCATAAAAAAGATGAGATGGAAATGACGGCACTCTTTACCGCACTGGCCGCGGTTCTGTGGCTGACCTCGGCTGCACTTTCATTGATGTGGTTCAATCGCACGAGCGCAGGCTTGACGTAATACCGAGTCCACGGCTTATCGTTTCGAGGGCCTTGGTCGCGCGGGAGCGTCCTATATCCGCGCTCGCGCGCTTTTCAAAACGGAACCCAGCGCAGCCACACGCCGACGGCGTCGCAGACTGCATTCGAGATTGCGGCGGTTACACTGCAGCCGCCATCTCGCCGACACCCTCAGCGGTGACCGCCCCCGCCTTCGTGACCGCCTTCGTGGCCGCCCATTTCACTTGCGTGGCCGCGCCCGTCGCGCATCTCGGTGCCGCTGAAATGCGCCACCCGATCAGGGGAATTCGACGGGTGGGGCCTCTCGCCGCGTTGCGGCAGCGCGCCCCTGTAGCCGCGATTCGGGTCGAAGTGATGGTCCACCTGGCCGCGAAAACCTTCATGGCCGCGAAACCACGGGCCGGCGCCGAGGAAGATGCCGCCCGGGAACCATTCCGGCCCGTAGTAGCCGTAGGGCGCGCAAGCATAGGGAGCGTAGTCGTAGTAGCCGTAAGGGCATATGGGCGCGGGTCCGATATTCACGCTGATCTGAGCCTGCGCTTCGGGAGCAGCCGCGGTGAAGCCGATGACGGCCGCGGCCGCGGCCAGTGAGAGAGATTTGAACGTGTTCATGGAGCTCCTTGGTTTGAGGTGGAAAGGAAAACGTGGATCACCGGTATGTTTTGATCGGACCCGACGCCGGCACGCCAGCCGTTGAGTGCCCATGTGGAATTTGCCGTGGTCATCGGAAGCGCGAGAGGTCCGTCTCCAATTGGTAACTTCTGCCCGTGCCGTCCACGATCTCGAAGGACAGTGATCCTGCGTCGGACGCTGAGAGCTCGAAGCGATAGGCGATGGTCCCGAGCCAACGCTGGGTCGGTGTGCCGCAGCGCGCTGGGAGCAACGCCATGGTGTGTATCGCGTGACTATCCTAACCACAACGCGGCGCTTCAATTCCAAGTGTGACCCGTCCCGCATTTCCTGCAACCGAGCGGAGACGGCGCGTACGCATCATCGCGGCATGAAAGTCATATCCGACAACGCGTCCGTAACACGCACGCCGACGTCCACACGCATGCGCCGTCTTTCCCAGGCGAACGGCTTCGACGTGCCCGTGCCCGAGAGCGTCGCGAAGACGCAGCAACCGTAGAACGCTCGCGAACCACAGCGCGCAGCGGAGGCTGCAGAACGGATGCTTACCGTCCTTGACAGCTTGCATCACATCGCGGCGACCATGCTGCTCGCAGTCGCGGCGCTGCTCCCGATCGTGGATCCCTTAGCGGATGTACCGATCTACCTCCAGCTCACCGCGGGCCTGCAACCTGCCGAGCGAGCCGAGCTCTCGAAGACGGTCGCGTTCAACAGCTTCCTGCTCCTTCTCGCATCCACGTTGATCGGCGCATACGTGCTCGACTTCTTCGGGCTGTCGATTCCGGCAGTCCAGGTCGCCGGCGGATTCGTGGTATGCGCAATGGGCTGGTCGCTCCTGCACCGCCCGGAAAGCCCAGAGGCACAATCGCGCGCAACGGCAGCCGAGGAAGCGGTAGCGGACCGACTGCGGCGGCGTGCCTTCTATCCGCTGACGATGCCGCTCACGGTGGGCCCCGGCTCGATTTCGGTGGCCATCACACTCGGCGCCAATCCGAGCTCAAACGTGCGCTCGCTGCTCATCACAGCCGTCGGACATGCGCTGGGTATTCTGGTAATCGCCGTCTCCGTTTATGTGTGCTACCGCTATGCGGATCCGATCGTAAGAAAACTCGGCGAGACCGGCCGCACCGTGCTGATGCGCCTTTCCGCGTTTCTCCTTCTGTGCATCGGCGTGCAGATAGCGTGGAATGGAATTCATGGGCTGCTTGCGAGCGCTTTTCCAACCGTAGCGGCTTAGAGCGTGACCCGTTGCGACGCAAAGACGGCACGCGCACTGCTGTTACACAAGTGCGATGCACAACGCGCGGCGTCATCGTTCGAGCTCAACGACGAAGTGAACCTGGCGCTTTTCGATAGCGACGTCGCCATGCGCCTCGGAGAAGACTTCGAACGAGACTTATCGAATTCCCTCAGGTGACGTTTGAAGAGTGGCAGCGCAGATCGCTCAGGGGACGCTTGTTCGCGTCAGTAGGCATCCGTGTTCGAGCGCCAGGTGTAGTGCGTCGATATGGCCGTTGGGGAACGATAATTTACTGGCCGACGTGGTTACGTTTTACTTTTCACGTGGTTTGCTGACTTCTACACGTTATTTGCGCCTGGTCGATGTGTGAAATACCCGATCAGGATCAGTGGTTGTGAAATAACCTTTACTGTTCGCTGAAAGGACTACAGGTCTTCTTTTTTCCGGGGTAATTCGTCACAAAGCGAAACGCGCCAGAATCGCTTTGAACGCGTCGGCTGCTC
>JAQGNH010000462.1 GCA_028291945.1 Betaproteobacteria bacterium | reverse complement strand
CCGGTGTCGTGCGAACGATTCCATCCCGACACGCGAGCACGGCGGCCGCTACGCTGTACGTGGTCGGTACGCTCACTTCAGCGCCATCTATGATGACGCGCACTTCGGGTGCGTGCTGATCAGGCAGAGGCTTGAACATCGAAGCGAGCGGAGCTGAAACGTTGCAGGTCGACCGGGAGAGCGCCCTCGGCGACGTAACGCGCGTAATGGGTTGCGTGTACAGCCGCGAGCGTGACGCCGCTGTGGCACGTGCATACGAACGCGCCCGGATATTGCCGCGACTGCTCGTAAATCGGAAAGCCATCGGGGGACATCACCCGCAAAGCGGCCCACGTGCGCACCACACGCACATCCTTGAGGAACGGGAATGTCCTCACGGCGCGCTCAGCCAGCCGTTTGATGATCGTTGGCGAAGTCGCGTCATCGAATCCGGCTTCCTCCCGCGATTCGCCGATCATGATGGTGCCCTCTACAGTTTGCCGGATCGTGAGCGTCGGCATCGCGAGCACCGGCTGCACGCGCTCGGTCACGATGATCTGTCCGCGCACCGGATCGACCGGCACATTGAGTGAGACATGTGAAGCGAGCTCCTTGTTACCGAGGCCCGAGGCGAGCACGATTTTCGGCGCGCTGAAACGCTGGCCTCCGGCCGTGACTGCAAAATTGCCTGCGGAGGGCCTGATGCTGCTCACACGCGCATTGGGTATATAGCGGCCTTGGTGCTTGGCAAGCGCGGCATGCAGCGCGCGGAGTAGATAGAGCGGGTTGGCGTGGCCATCGTAAGGCGTGTACGACGCGCCGACGACTTGGGGTCCGATCGCCGGCAGCAATTCCTTCAGTGCCTCGTGCTGCAGGATCTTGTACTCGAATGGCGTGGTACCCGACTCGACTCGCAGCTGCTCCATCAGCTTGCGGCGCGCGGCGAGCTCGTCTTCCGTCAGGCAGATCGTGATCCCACCGGGACGCTCGTGTCCACAGTTGATGCCGGTTTCGCTTTCGAGCTGCGAGGCGAACTCGGGCCATCGGTCCGACGACAGACGCGTCCAGCGCTGGTACTCGGGTGCGCCGAACCCCTTGCTTTGCACCCACACCAAACCGAAGTTGCCGCGCGACGCGCGATACGCCACATCACCTTCATCGAGAACGACGACTGAAAGGCCGCGGCGCGCAAGACCGTATGCCACCGCGCTGCCGACGAGCCCTCCGCCGATCACAATCACCTCCGGATTCATCCGGCAATGATCGCATGGAACATACGGATTGCGTTCGAGCGAGGGCCCACCGGCCGTTCGCCGGGCATTACGGATCGAGGCTCGTCGGGCAGTCGCCGGCACCGACGCCGACCGTCACGCCGCTCCCGCTGGCTGCGAGAACCTGCGCTCCTCGACTTCCAAATAGCCAGGCCTGCCGAACACACGTATGGCGACACGCCAACGCTCGTCGTTTTTCTCCGGATAGTCGATCCGGTAATGCGCTCCGCGACTTTCCTTGCGGTAGAGCGCTGAACGCGTAACGGCTTCCGCCACGTCGAGCATGTTCCTCAGTTCGTAGCACTGCTTCAAATCCGCCGTCCTGAGCGGCGTCAGCGCATCCAGCTCGCCCCGCAAACGAGCAATCTCTTCGATACCGCGCTTCATCGATTGCTCGTCCCTCACGAGCCCCGCATGGGCAAACATGACCTGCTTCAAACTCGTATGAACTTCGTCGAGCTGGATTTTCGCACGATCGTCATCGTCATCGAGGCGGTGAAAAGGATCGAGCTCGATACGCGCGGCTTCGGCGAGCGCCTGCCATGGCGCGTACGGACCGTGCGTTCGCGCGTAAGACGCAGCCTGCTCGCCTGCAATCTTACCGAAGACGTTCACATCCGAAAGCGAATTGCTGGAAAGCCGGTTCGAGCCTTGCACGCCGCCTGCGACTTCGCCGGCTGCATACAGGCCGAGGACACGCGTTTCCGTCCGCGGATTGATTTCCACACCGCCCATGAAGTAATGGACTGCCGGTGCGATCTCTATGGGCTGACGTCGGATGTCGAGCCCGAACGGCTCCAGCTTTTTAATGAATGGCGCCGCCAGCCGTTCGAGCACATCGGGCGGATTGCCTGTGAGATCGAGATAGACGCCACCGTGCGGCGAGCCGCGGCCCTCCACGACTTCCGTCTGTATCGCGCGGGACAGGATCGCGCGTGTCGATGCCTCTTTGCGAACCGGGTCGTACTTCTCCATGAACCGTTCGCTGCGCGAATTCCACAGGCGAGTGCCGGGCAGTCCAAGCAGAACGCCGCCGGTGCTCGTGCCGGCAAGCTCCTCCGGATAGGCGAGAGCGGTAGGCGTGAACTGAACGAACTCCATCCCGGTCAGCGCCAGCCCACTTCGGAGCGCCATTGCGTATCCATCGCCTGTCGACTCGGGCATGTTGCTCGTGAGCGGATAGATTCTTCCTGCACCGCCCGATGCAAGCACGATCGCCTTGGTGCGTATCAGCATCAGCCGCTCGCGCTCGATCGCGATGACACCCGCCGCGCGGTCGCGGTCACTACGCAACATTTCGAGTACCGTCGTGTGCTCCATCACCTCCACAGGCTGAGCACGCACGTACTCGGCAAGCGGCCCGATCATCTGCGCCGTTCCCCCGCCTTCCACGCGCACCGATCTGCGATGGCTGTGCGCTGGCGCCAGGAACACTTCCGTCTCACCGTCCCCTTTACGAACGAAGCGGGCACCCATGTCCTCCAGCTCGCGGATCGCGCCGGCGGACTGGCTGACAAGCTCGCGCACCAGCTCGGCATCGTTGACGTAGTCACCCGATGCGAGCGTGTCCGCGAAGTGCTGGTCGACGGTATCCTCGGGGACGTCAGAGACGTCCATGACGGCCGCGAGGCCGCCGCCCGCAATCGCGGAGCTCCCGCTTTGGCCCAGCACACCTTTCAACATCAAACCCGTGCGCACACCCGCGGCCGCTGCTGCGAGCGCGGCACGCATGCCCGCGAGTCCACCGCCGATCACGAGGACTTCGAATTCCTTCTGCTCGAACGATCTTGCTGTGCTCATGTTCAATCGGCGCGACTGTGGGCTGCTCTAATGACGGGCGCCCAGCGCGCAATCTCCGCTTTGATGAAACACATAAACTCTTCAGGTGTGCTGGCGAACGGCTCGGAGGATCTTGTCAGCAGCCAGGCGCACCTGCATGTGCTTGCTCTTGAGCCCGGTCACGAGCTCACGATTCAGCTTGTCGATTACTGCTTTCGCCGTGCCCACGGGCGCAAGCAGCCCGTACCATTGCGTAGCTTCGTAAGCCGGGCACGCGCTTCGGCGGCCGGCACCTCCGGAAACACAGCAAGGCGCGTGCTCGTGGAGACGTCCAGAGCGCGCAGCTTATTCGCGCGTGCGCGCAGCGCCTCTCACTTCGTCACTTCATCACTTCATCACTTCATCACTTCGTCACGCCTTCACTCGCTCAATCACTTCGCCACTTCAATCTTCGCCATGCCGAGGTCGACGAGCGCGCGGCGCGCGATGTCGTACTCGGAGGCGAGATAGCGCACGGTTTCGCCGCTGCGCTGGAACGTATAGGTCCAGTAGTTCTCCGCCAGATACGCTTTCCATTCGGGGGCCTGCGCCGCTTTGGCGATCATGTCTTCCCAGTAGCGTACCTGCGCCGGCGTAAGACCTTTCGGCGCCATCACAATCGTCCAGCCCATCTGCACCACGTCCACGCCGAGCTCGCGCAAAGTCGGCACGGACGCGAACTCACCTGTGAGCCGCTGCGGTGAGGTGACGGCAAGCGCCCTCATCTTGCCGGCTTTCACATGCGGCACGACGTTGTTGATCGCCGAAATCAACGCATCGATGTGCCCGCCCAGAAGCTGAGGGATCGCATCAGCCGTGCCCGCGTATGCCACAACCTTGAGTTTTTTCGGGTCACCGCCCATCACCTTGTACGCACGGCTGAGCGCGGTGTGACTCGTCCCGCCCATGGTGCTGCCGATGCTGATGCTGTAAGCGGCAGGGTCCTGCTTCAGCCTGTCGAACAGCTCGCGTCCCGATTTGATCGGCGAATCCAGCCGCACAGCGATCGCACTCGGCTCGGTGCCCAGGTTCGCAAGGACGGTGAAGTCGGTGTAATGGATCGGGCTCTTGCCGGTAATGTGATTCGTGAACAGTCCAGCCTGCGCGATCGCCACGGAGTGCGCATCACCGGGCCGTTGAGTCAGGTACGAATACGCGACCGCTCCACCACCACCTGTCCTGTTCTGCACCGTCGTGTTGAATCCGCTTTCCTGCCAGATCTTCTGCAGCGTGCGGGCAGTTTTGTCATTGCCGCCGCCAGGGGCAGTGGGGACGATGATCTCGACGTTTTTTTCGGGGCGCCAGGTATCCTGGGCACTCGCCGCAGAGATGGCAAATGTAGTGAATGCACAAGAGATTATCGCTGCACTGATCAGTTTCATGAATCGCCGGATCCTTCGTTTGCTGTTGTGGTGTGTGGTGAATAGGACATTCTGCGCGAGCTGGAACACAGCTCGCGACCAACGGCTTTATCTACAGCCCTGCTGCGAGCGTCGAGTCGAGGTCCGGATGGCGCCGATGCCAGTTGGCCGCGCGTTCGTACGCGTGGCCGACCCGGAAGACCATGCTTTCGTCGAAAGGCTTCGCGGCGATCTGCATTGCCATCGGAAGACCACTCTGTGTGTAGCCGCACGGCACGGACAGCGCCGGCGTGTTCGCCATGCTGAACGGATAGGTGCTGATGCGCCGCAGAAGCACTTTGCGCGCCATGTCCTCCGAGCTTTCCACTTTCTCCATCGTAGCGTCTATAGGACCGGGCGGATTCAGATTTGTCGGGCTGATAAGCGCATCGTAATCGCGCATGAGATCCAACACTTCGCGCCGAACCAGTGCGCGTGCACGCATTGCGCGGTGATAAACCGCCGCCGGAACGAGCGCACCTGTCGCAAGGCGCGTCCGAGTGCCGACATCGAGATCCGCATAGCGCGTGCGCATGTATTTCGTCAGCATCATCGACGCGATATCCGAATCCGAAGTGAGCATCTGCAGCGGGACGGAATACCGGGCGCGCCTGAGCGAGACATCTTCGATGCGTGCGCCGAGCGACTTCAGCGTTTCAATAGCAGCAGCGAGTGCGGCACGCACTTCAGGGTTGATTCCTTCGGGCCAGGTCATCTCGCGCACGACGCCGAGTCGTAAGCCCTTGAGGTCGCTTTTCAAGTGCTCAGGGTAGTCCGGCACCGCTCGCGTGCTCGTCAGCGCATCGAGTGGGTCGTGTCCAGCAATGGCCTGCAGGAATAACGCGTTGTCTTCCACCGTGCGCGTGAGCGGTCCGATCG
>JAQGNH010000454.1 GCA_028291945.1 Betaproteobacteria bacterium | reverse complement strand
TCGCCGGCCCACCATTGGTGGTGAGCATCATGACGCAGCCTTCGCGTGCACCCGTAAGCGTGTAGTACATGCAGGTGCCGAAGTGGTTGGAGTAGCGCACGCCGACAGCGCCCACGCCGTGCGCCTTTGCACGCTTGATCGCTTCTCTGGTTGCAAGCATCGTCACCACGTGTCCGACCCCGTCGTGCCCGTCGATCAATGCAATCGCGCCCGCGTCTACGATGAATTCCGCCTTTGTGACGGCTTTCATTACGCCATTGCGGAGGCGGTCCAGATACCAGCCCAGACGCAACACGCCGTGAGACTGATGCCCCCAGAGATCGGACTGCACGAGCGTGTCTGCGACGAGACGTGCATCGGGCTCGGGCATGCCCTGCTTTGCGTACACGGCGGTTGCAAATTCGATGAGGCCGAGAGCGTCGACGCGCGGGGCGATAGGCATGAGATGTCGTAGACGAGAAGCTTGTGCAAGAGGACGGTCAGTTTCTCATGGTTCGTGCGCTGCGACTATAATCAGAAGCTTGCTCGCCGCTCTGATTTTCCCGTGCTACCGTCAGCGGCTGTCGCCCTTGCGGAGTCCTGCGGGGCACAAACAGTAGTCCATCAGCGTTAGCTGCCCTTTCCATTCCACGGCTCGATCATGGAACGAACAAGATGAACCTACCCGCAACGATGAAGGCCGTCGAAATCTCCGCACCAGGCGGCCCTGAGGTCCTGAAGCTGACTGAGCGCCCCGTGCCGCGGCCCAAACGAGGTGAGGTGCTGATCAGAGTGGCCGCTGCGGGTGTAAACGGGCCGGACATCATGCAGCGAAAAGGCTTGTATCCGGCCCCAGCGGGAGCCTCAGATCTGCCGGGACTGGAAGTTTCCGGTGAAATCGTGGCGATCGGCGACGGCGTCAGCCGCTGGGCTATTGGGGATAAGGTGACGGCGCTCACGAATGGCGGTGGCTATGCGCAATACTGCGTCGCCGAGGCGCAGCTGTGCCTGCCCATCCCAAGGGACGTGCATCTTCGAGACGCTGCCGGTTTGCCTGAAACGTTTTTCACCGTCTGGAGCAACGTCTTCATTGGTGCACAACTCAAGGCAGGTGAAACATTCCTCGTTCACGGCGGCGCAGGCGGAATTGGCACGACGGCCATACAACTGGGCAAGGCTTTCGGCGCGAAGGTGATCGCCACTGACAGCCCCGAAGAACGCTGTCGAGTGTGCCGCGAGCTGGGGGCCGATCGCGTGGTCGACTACCGTAGTGAGGACTTTGTAGAGATCGTCCGGCAGGAAGGCGGCGCGAACGTCATTCTTGATATCGTCGGAGGTCCTAATATCGAGAAGAACTTCAAAGCCGCGAGTCACGACGCGCGGATCATTCAGCTCGCGTTCGCCCTCGGGTCCAAAGTGGAAGTCAATCTGATGCCGATCATGCTCAAACGGCTCACCTATACCGGCTCCACACTGCGCACCAGGCCACCCTCGTTCAAGGCGCGCATTGCAAATGAGCTCGAGTCGCAGGTTTGGCCGCACATCGAAAGCGGCCGAATCAAGGTCGTCATCAGTCGCACTTTCGCGCTCGCCGAAGCTTCCCAGGCGCATGCGTTGATGGAAAGCGCGGCGCACGTTGGAAAGATTCTTCTGGTTCCGTAGGCCAGGAGTCGTGTCGAGCGGCAAGCAACCACCGATTTTCGGATGGAGTGGATGCTAAGGCGGATTGTGTAGATCGCGCATTAGTGAGTGACGTTCGTGGCGTACGGCACACAACCCGCACCTTGCGATTCGTGTGGCTAGATCAGCAAGGCGTCTTCCGGCTGCTCACTCACCAGAGTCTCGGGTGGGCGGCGGCGCAGCATCGATAGGTCCTCGCGCTGCCCAAGGTTGCGCGCGTGTTCGATATTCTTTTCGAGCTCGGAAATGTACAGGTTCTCGCCGCCGAAGTGCTTTTCCCCATAGTTCCCATAATTGCCCAGCTCGACCTGCAGCCGCTTTTGAGCACTTAGATAAAACTGAGGCGTTTTGTAGATCAGATCCGCCGCGGAGCCGAAGTTGACTTGCTCGGTGCCGTCTGGACGCCTCTCGCGCGCGAGCCCTCCGTACACGAACTCGGGATAAAGCCGGTCGTAGCACTTCTCGAGGTAGCAGCGGTCCGCCATCTGAGCAAGCATGTCGGCGCTGCCCAGCAGATTGCCGATCAGGCGAAATGGCGGGTCGACGCGGATGCGGTCGATCGGAATCTCGTAGCCGGTGAAGTGCAGCGTCCCGGCTGCCGCAGGCGCCAGATCGGCCATCCCGATGGTAGCGAGATACTCTTCGAGGAATTTGCCACCCCGGGAAACGTGAGTCTTCGTGTACTCTGCGCCATTGTTATGACGCGTGTCCTTGCGATGCCTGATGTAGCCACAATCATGATGAAGCGCGCTGATTATGCCGAAGCGGAACAGCCGCTCGTCTACGACGCTGCCATTGGTCGCGCGCACGCAACCGTCCGTCAGCCGCGCCATCGCGAGCGTCACGTCGAGAACATGCTGGATATCGTGATACGAGGTGTCGCAGGCGTAATAGTTGGCATCCTCGCCTCGGTACAGACGCGTGAGATCCTGAAACGCCTGCACCATGTTCCCGGGCTTGTCGCGTTGGTAAAGATCCTGATAAATCCGGCTAACCTCAGCGGAAACAGCGAGCGGGTCCGTGGTGTTGACGCGATCGGTAACATCGTATTCGTTGCGTCTGCTCGTAGCACTGTTCATCGGGACGCGGCTCAGTTTACCGGGGCTGTCTGCAGTTTAACGACAATGAATGCGGCCTTGCAACGCCGCACCCTGGTATGGCTTCGATAGCCCCCAACACAATCTGCTCCAGGACCGCGAAGGGCCTCGCCGAGGTCAGAAACAAGTCGGGCAAGCTTTCGCGCGAGAACGGCATTGTTCTCCAGTGTATCGACGGCAAAAAACGTCTAAACGAGCTTCAGGCGGCGTTAGCCATGACTATGGCCCACCTGCTGGAAGCGATCGAAACACTCATCGCACAAGGGTTCGTCCATGAGGTCGCGGCAGTTCGCCAGACTGAGGTCGCATCGGTTCGCCAAACCGTCGCGAAGAACGCACCTGAAGATGACGACCTCGATTTCAGCTCGCCTGAGGCCATAGCCGAGTTCAACCGACAGACTGAGATCGACGCACGCGGGCGCGGTGACAACAAAAAACAGGATACAGAAGCAAAAAAACGCGCGGTAGCAGAAGCGAAACAACGCGCAGAAGCCGAAGCGAAGAAGCGAGCAGAAGCAGAGGTAAAAAAGCGCGCCGAGGTCGAAGCGAAGCAACGCGTGGAAGCCGAAGCAAAAAAGCGCGCAGCGGCTGAAGAAAAACAACGTGCCGAGGCAGAAGCACGGAAGCGCGCTGAAGCGGAAGCTTCAAAACGCGCAGAGGCAGAAGCGAAGCAACGCGCGGATGACGAAGCGAAGAAGCGAGCAGAAGCGGAGCGTCAGGCTCGCGAGGAAGCCGAGCGCAAAGCCCGCGAAGAAGCGGAGCGCAAAGCTCGCGAAGAAGCGGAACGCAAGGCCCGCGAGGAAGCCGAGCGTAAAGCCCGAGAAGAGGCCGAGCGTAAAGCGCGGGAGGAAGCGGAGCGCAAAGCGCGCGAAGAAGCCGAGCGTCGTGCCCGCGAAGAAGCTGAACGGCGCGAACGCGAGGAGGCCGAGCGCAAAGCACGTGAAGAAGCGGAACGGCGGGAACGCGAAGAAGCGCTGCGGCGGGAACGCGAAGAAGCGCTGCGGCGCGAACGCGAAGAAGCGGCGCGGCGCGAACGCGAAGAAGCAGAGCGCCGCGCTCGCGAGGAGGCGGAACTTCGCGAACGCGAAGAAGCGTTGCACCGCGAACGCCAAGAAGCCGCCCGCCGTGAACGCGAGGATGCCGAACGCCGCGCGCGTGAAGAAGCGGAACTGCGGCAGCGCGAAGAAGCGCTCCGCCGTGAACGCGAAGAGCTTCAGGAGCGCGAGCAAGCGACTGCAAGCACCGCACTAGAGTCCCAGTCGCAGCCGGACACCCAGGCGCCCGCGCCTGTACCGGCAGAACCATCAGCCGCGCATGACGAACCATATACGGACGAGGTACGCGTTGACACGAATGCCACCGCGGAGACACAGGAAAGCGGCGAAGCAGCACCTGATCAGTCTGCAGTCGACCTTGTCAGGAAGCTTAAAGCGAAGGTCAAAGCCGAACGCCACGCGCGTGTCCATGCCGAACGCTGGTCCACACAGGCACCGTCCGCGGATCCCGGATTGAACTCCGGTGGACAGTCGAGCGAAGGGATGTTCCCCGACAGATCGCACCCCACGGCCGAGTCATCGCAAGCCTCGACAGGCTGGCCTGGGCCGGCAGAGCAGGCTCAATCTTCCAATTTTGCGCAAGAGACTGACGCCAGCGGGCATGCAGCGGATGCCGCAAGTGCGCTCGAACGCGCAATGCTGGACGCGGCGGCACAGAATTCTGCGGGTACGTACGAAGAACCCACGCGTCAATTGCCGGAGACGCACAGCGAATCCCCGGCACAGGACGTTGGCGACCCGCCACCGCGCGAATTCCGTGCGATGGACGAAGCCGCCATACCGATCGCCGATGACGTCGGACCGCTGCACCAGCGGGTCAATGGGGGCCGCGCGGCTCACGATGTCGCCGCGGAAGCGGCGAGCGCGCGCCAACACGACCAGTCTAGAGTATTCGGCACCCACGCCGCGGGCGATCGGCTGCACGACGTCAACGAAGACGCGCGCAGAGCTTCTCGTGTTCTGCAGAAAAAAAGACGTGCGAGGGTGCTCGCCACGCTCGGGGTCCTGCTCGTTGCCGCGCCTGTGCTAGGTGCTCTGTGCCTCCAATTCATACCGCTGAATGGCTACATTCCGGACGCACAGCAAGCACTCTCCGAGCGTTTCAAACAACCTACGAAAATCACGACGCTCCGCTATGTGTTGCTGCCCTCGCCGCGCGTGGTGCTCGAGGGCGTAACCGTGGGCAACGGCATACATGTGGATCGCATCGAAGCCCCGGCTCTGCCCTACGACCTCTCCGCCGTGCCTCGCGCGTTCGATGTCGTGTCGGCACATGGTGTGACGATCGATGCTGAAACGCTCGGAACGATACCCTACTGGACCGCCGCGCCATCTGGCACGTCGATGCGCGTGCACCGTGTGAAACTGGAAGAGGTCAAGCTCAATGCTGCAGATTCGGAGTTAACCGCGCTCAAAGGCGAGGCCACGTTCAAGCCCGATGGCACGTTGCATCAGGCCTTCCTCGGCAGTGAAAAGCTGAGACTCGACGTAGCGCCCGTGACCAATGGTCTGCGGCTCGTTCTTACCGCCCGCGATTCGCGCATTCCGTTTGGGCCAGGCGTCAAATTCAACGAATTCACGATCAGCGGGGTGGCTGAGGAACAGCGATTCACATCTACTGAATTGTCCGGCCGCATCGCCGGCGGCTCGTTGGAAGGCACACTCAAGGCGAGCTGGAACGGCCCGGTCGTGGTCAACGGCGAGTTCAAAGTGCAGAAGCTGCGGCTGGAGGAACTCGTGCCGCTCGTCGCCTCTGACATCGCAGTCAACGGCGTATTGACGGCAAGCGGACGCTTCGCCCTCCAGTCGCCAACGGCTGACGGGTTGATGATGAAGCCTCGTGTCGAAGCGAGCTTCTCCCTCGCACGCGGCGAGCTCACGAACCTCGACCTCGTCCGCGCGACCCAATCGTCTGGCAGCAGCTCTTTTGGCGGCGGCCGCACGAGCTTCGAGGAGGCGAAGGGCACGTTGAAAATCGCAGACGGTCAGTACGATTACCGGCTGCAGTTGTCCTCAGGCCCGCTGAATGCGAACGGAGCCTTTGCCGTCAACCCTGCAGGACAGTTGAGCGGACGCATCACCACCGAGCTCGCAGCACGCAGCGCGGAGGTAACGCGTACAGCGCTCAAAGTGGTCGGTACATTCAAAGAGCCGCAGCTCGCGCATTAGGCCTGTGCCCAGAAAAAAACGGCACGCCAGGGCGTGCCGTTTTGATTGAGCGCTCAGAATCAGGTGCTTGCACGTAAGGCCGCAATACGCTCCTCGAGCGGCGGATGTGACATGAAAAGGCGCTTCATGCCCCATCCGGTTACACCAGAGATCCCGAATGCCTTCACCTGATCAGGCAACATTGGCGGTTGCCCATAGTTCAGTTGCAAACGTTCGAGCGCCGCGATCATCTTGTTACGGCCGGCGAGGTTTGCGCCTCCGGCATCCGCACGGAATTCGCGCCAACGGCTGAACCACATCACGATGATGCTCGCAAGTACTCCGAGCACGAGCTGAGCGACGATCGAGGTAATCCAGAACGCTGGACCCTGCCCACGCTCGACCTTGAATACGACACGGTCCACCACATAACCGATGACCCGCGAGAAGAAAATCACAAACGTATTCACCACCCCTTGAATCAGCGCGAGAGTCACCATGTCGCCATTCGCTACATGGCTGACCTCGTGACCGAGTACCGCCTCGGCTTCGTCCTGGCTCATGTTGTTGAGGAGGCCGGTGCTCACCGCTACCAGCGCGGCATCCTTGTTCCACCCGGTGGCAAACGCGTTGATTTCAGGCGCGTCATACACCGCCACTTCCGGCATTCCTATTCCTGCCCGCTGCGCGTGCCGCTGCACCGTATCGACGAGCCAGCGCTCGGTGTTGTTCGAAGGCACTTCGATCACGTGCGCACCCGTTGCATGTTTCGCCATCCATTTCGAGATGAGCAGCGAGATGAACGATCCTCCGAAGCCGATCACGCCAGCCATGATCAGCAGCGAGTTGTAATCCAGACCGGTTCCCTGCGCATCCAGGATGCGGTCGACGCCGAGCAGACGCAAAGTGATACTCAGCACCAGCAGTACGGCGATATTGGTGACCAGAAACAGGAAGATACGTTTCATGCGTCCATTTTCCTTATAGAGGGGACTTGGTGCGTTAGATGGAGGCGCACGCTCCAGAGTTCAAGTCGGCACCAGCGCCGGGCGGCGGCGCGATCAGGCGGCAGTTTCAGTCGCGCGCAGCGCTCGGCGCTGTCAGATCTCGCCCTTAGTTCCCGCATTTGCGCGAGCACGTTTACGCCGGTTTGATGACGCGGCAGAACGCTCCAGATCTGCGCACGACGCATCAGCTCGCGAACATCAGCAGGAAAGGTCCGATGTCTCCCATGCCGTAGTCGACCTGCGGCCTCTAGATCGTTGCGAATGGATTTGTCGTTCTCGCCGCGAACGTAAACGCATGTTGGACTACAGGTAAGAGTCCGCCGAAGTTACTCCGTGTCAGCACCAGCCGCGCGATTGTACTCGCGTTAGCAACGCGCCGAACGAGCCTGTCAGTCACAAAGCGCCCAAGCCGCTGCACGGTTGCCGTGTGACGCTGCTCCATCGCCGGTCCACGTTATGACCAAAAATCTCCCAAATTGAGAGGTTTTCAATTAACATTTGATTGGAACGTGGTGATTGCGTTGCGCCGCAGGTCATTATAAATAAAGGGGTTTCGACTGCGCAGATGAAAAACAGCTTCATATTTGATCCCGCGCTTTCAACCGAAGAGCTTCGAAGCTTTTCCCGGACCGTCGCCGAAATCGAATGGCTGACGATCATTCTCGTCCTCCTATACCAAGTCGTCTTTTCACCGACGCCGGCCGCCGCGGCCGCGATTGCGATCGGCACGCTCATCTTTGCCGGAATCGTTCTGAGCTTCCACTACCTCAACTTCTACCGCAAGGAGAGCGGCTGGAAGCTCGCGATCGAAACCTGGGTGATAGTGGCGTTCATCACCTGGGTGCTCCTGCATACCGGGCGCCTCGAAAGCCCTCTCGTCAATCTCTACCTGCTCGTTATCATCACCACGGCGCTCGCGCTCGGGAAGGGAGCGACTTTACTGCAAGTGGTGCTGATCGGCGCCTGCTATATGTGGCTCGCTGACACTCCGCAACGCGTTGCCGGACCTTTCTACCTGGGCACACTCGTCGCACAACTGGCACCGATGGTGCTCGTCGCCTATGTCACGACAAGGCTGTCCTCGGATATACGACGGGCGCTAGTCCATATCAGGGACCTTTCTCAAACTGACGAGCTCACTGGCGTCCTGAATATGCGCGCGTTCAGGGCTGTCGGCGACCGCGTATCCCGGCAGGCGGCGCGTTACAGCCGTCCCTATTCAGTTGTCATGATCGACTCCGACAGCCTGAAGTCGGTAAACGACAGGTTCGGCCACGAAGCCGGCAACCGGCTACTGAAAATGCTGGTGCAATGTATTCAGGCTCACGTGCGCGAGACCGATATCGTAGCGCGCTATGGCGGCGACGAATTCGTCGTGCTGCTGCCTGAAACTGCAGCGGCAGGCGCTGAAAAGATGGCGATGCGGGTACGCGAACGCGTCGAAGCAGCAGTGCTCAGCGCGCGGGACGAGCACATCAGCAGCACGGCGAGCATCGGCATCGCGAGCTATCCCGAGCATGCAAGCGGTCTGGAAGCCCTCATCGAGCAGGCCGACAAGGCGCTGTACACGAGCAAGACGCTCGGCAAGAACCGTGTCACGGTGGCGCCGACAGCAGCGTCCGTCGCCGCCGCAGCCCAGTATCTCCGCTAAACGGCTTTGCCGCGCCGGCGCCCAGTGCGGAAGTAGAACGCATTGTCGTAAAACGATTCCTCTTCGTTGCCCGCCCACCAGCCGGGCACTCCGAGCAGCGGCAAGGGGCCGAGGGAACGCGGCGTCGTGATCGCATCGACCTCAGTCATACATCCGGCGACGAGCATATCCATTCGGGCAATCTGTTGTTCGAACGGTGCCTCCATGAACTCCGCGCCTGCATGTACCGCAACGGCATACGCGGTCATGCCCACGTACGGCGTGAGCGCCTTCTCCAGAATTGCATGACCGAAGACGTAGAATCTCATCGCCGACGCAACGTGCTCACGAGCGCCCCAGAACAGTTTTTTCCAACGAAATGCGCGCAGGTCCGCGATGAGCTCGGGATCGCTCGAAACGACGATCGCCCCACTTTCGTCAAAGAGCGTCAAGGCATCTCTCACTCTGCTGCGATTCGGACGACCACTCGCTTCCGCAGAACTGCCTGACTCGAGCTCCTGCATGAGAGCGCTGAAGTGGCGCGCATTCAGTGCCGCTTTCGAGCGCGGATAAGTGAGCCAAGCGAGCACGTTGAAGAGATCGTGCCAGTCGCGTTCTCGCACCTGTAACTCGCCACGCCGATAAACGCGCTCTTCGTACGATTCCCTTTTACTCGAAGCAGCGACCAGACGCATGGGCTCACCGCGCTCATTGGTGACACCCCGCGCGGCAATCAGCTCCTGCAGCATTTCGCGTTGCGGCCATTCGCGACAGCAGGACAGCTCTGCTGCATAGGGCGCGAGCGGTTCGAGCATGGGCGAACGCCGGAGGAAATCAGGATCCCAATTCACTGCTGATAAAATGGCGCGCTTTCGGCGGCTGGTATTGCAGCATAACAGGCAAGTCATGGCAGAAAAAATCGAGTGCGCAGTGATCGGCGGCGGCGTCGTGGGGCTGGCCATCGCGCGCAAGCTTGCGATGAGCGGACGCGAGGTCGTGGTACTCGAAGCTGAAGAGCACTTCGGCACTCACACGAGCTCTCGCAATTCCGAGGTGATGCATGCAGGTATTTATTATTCGACCGGCTCGCTCAAAGCGAGGCTTTGCTATGCCGGGCGCAATGCCCTCTACCGCTATTGCGCGGAGCACGCCGTAAACCATCGTCGCATCGGCAAAGTAATCGTAGCGTGCGACGAGTCGGAGCTCGCTGGGCTCGAGAAGTACAGGCGGCAGGCTGAGGTGAACGGATGCGATGACCTGCGCATGCTCACGCAGCAGGAGCTCGAGGACATGGAGCCGGAAGTACGCTGCGTTGCAGGCTTTCTTTCGCCTTCGACGGGTATCATCGATGCTCACGGCTTGATGCTCGCGTACCTCGGTGATCTCGAGTCGCACGGCGGCGCGCTCGCCTTGCGTAGCCCGGTCCTGTCCGGGCGCCTAAGTAGCGAGGGCATACTGCTTGAAGTCGGCGGGCAGGAATCGATGTCCCTGCTCTGCCGAACCGTAGTCAATTCAGCCGGCTTTAACGCACAGGCGGTCGCCAGAAGCTTCGAAGGATTGGCGCCGGTGAGCGTTCCCTCGACCTACTACGCGATAGGCCATTACTACGGGCTTTCCGGCAAGGCGCCTTTCAATCGGCTGATCTATCCGGTCGCGCGTCAGGACTGGTTGGGCGTGCATGTCACGATCGATCTCGGCGGACAGGTCAAGTTCGGGCCCGATTTTGCGTGGATTGATCGCATCGATTACCGCTTCGACGAATCGCGTGAAGCGGCCTTTTACAAAGCGATCCGCCGTTACTATCCCGGCCTCAAAGACAACGCATTGCGGCCGGGCTACACGGGCATACGGCCGAAGATACACGGGCCGGGAGAGCCCGCGCCGGACTTCGTGATCCAGGGGCCCCACGATCATGGCGTTCCAGGCCTGGTGAATCTGTACGGCATCGAATCGCCGGGGCTTACGTCGTCGCTGGCCATCGGAGACTACGTGACGGGACTGCTTGGGCCGTGAGGCGCAGCCGGTAAGAGAAGCGCACCAGCAGCAATAGTTTGGCGCGTGCCGGATATTCACTGTGGCCATGGAGTTGGAGAGAATCGATCAACGGCTTACCGCTTGCGGCTGACGCCCGTCGCCGGTCCGGTCCAGAAATGCACCCAGCGCCTCGACCCACTCGCGGCGCATGAAGACTGCAGAGTCATTGTGACCTCCGCTGATTTCCAAAAAAGCTTTCGGCGCGTTCGCCGCCGCATAGAGCTGTTCTCCGTGTGCAAACGGCACGATCTCGTCTGCACGGCTGTGAATCACCAGCACCGGTGCGTGCACGGCCGCAAGACGTGTCAGCGTGTCGTACCTGAAGCGGCTGATCATGCGCACGGGCAGGAACCAGTAAAGCTCTGCGCCCAGCTCCACCGCTGACGTGAAAGTCGACGCGAGCACGAGCGCGCGCGGCGGGTAACGCGACGCGAGCCAGGAGCTCACCCCACCACCGAGGGACTCTCCGTAAACCACGATGTCGCGGCCGGGGATTTCACGCATTTCCGTTAGCCAGCGCCAGGCGGCATCCGCATCGCTATAGGTGCCCTCTTCCGATGGCTTTCCGGTGCTTTTGCCGTAGCCTCGGTAGTCGACGAGCAACGTACTGAAGCCAAGCGCGCGGAACATGAGCGCATAGTCGATGCGATGTGAGATGTTGCCGGCGTTGCCCGGCAGGTGCAGCGCGACGCCGCGCGATTCGGGGGCGGGAATCCACCATGCGCTGAGGATTTCACCATCGTCAGTGCGTATTGCGACTTCATCGTACGCGATACCCCGCGCAGCGGGCGTCGTCCCGGCGTTGCGCCCGACCTGAGGATAGTAGATGAGCCGGTCCTGGAAAACGTACAGCACGCCCAGAATAGCGACATAGGCGAGACAAACCACAAGGACGATTTTTACCGCCAGGGAGGCCATGGACGTCGTAAGACGCTCTTCATTTCAACGCTAAGAACGCTAACGAGAATCGGACTACGAGTGCAAAGCGTCTACACGCGATCGCTGACATCAGCAACCGGCCGTTCCTATCGTCACTTCACGTTGTCTGGGTCGTGCGGCTGTCGCTTAGATCTCCAGAGGGGGCTCGTCGAGCGCGGCCGCCTGTTCGCGCAACGCTAGAATCTGGTCCTGCCAGTAACGCTGCGTGTTGAAGAACGGAAAACTGTGTGGGAACGCCGGGTCATCCCAGCGCTCCGCGAGCCAGCCTGAGTAATGGATCAGCCGCAGCGTGCGCAGTGCTTCGATCAGACCGAGCTCGGCCGTGTTGAAATCGTGGAACTCGCGATAGCCTGCAATGACTGCGTTCAGCTGGACCTGCATGGTCGCGCGATCCCCTGCGAGCCACATCCAGATATCCTGCACGGCCGGTCCCATTCGTGCATCGTCCAGGTCGACGAAATGCGGGCCGTCCCCCGTCCACAATATGTTCCCGCTGTGACAATCACCGTGCAGCCTGATCCCACGCACGGCGCCTGCATTTTCGTACGTGCGTTCGACGCGTGCCAGCACATCCTCGACTACACTTTGATATGTGACGCGCAGCTCGGCCGGGACAAAGTCATGTTCGATGATGTACTGATAAGGCGCGCGCCCGAACGTCGCAACATCGATACGCGGCCTGTGCTCGAACGCTCGCAATGCGCCCAGCGCGTGGATGCGCGCGATGAACCGGCCCAGCCAGCGCAGCGTGTCAGGGTCTTCAAGCTCCGGCGTACGCCCGGGCCGCCGCGGATACAGTGCAAAGCGGAAGCCGGCATGCTCGAACAGCGTTTTTCCGTTGATGCAGAGCGGGGCGACGACCGGAATCTCACGCTCTACCAGCTCACGTGCAAAATCGTGCTCTTCGCCTATGGCCGCGTCAGACCATCGCGCCGGCCGGTAGAATTTCGCAACCAGCAGACCGCCATCATCGAGCCCCACCTGATACACACGGTTTTCATAGCTGTTGAGCGCGAGCAGCCTGCCGTCGCATCGATAGTTCTGCGACTCGATCGCATCGAGTATGACTTCGGGCGTAAGAGTATCGTAGGCGGACATCGGTCAACTTTGGAAAAGCGACAAAAAAGTCATTCAAGCGCGCTGCCGAAGCCACTGACACGTGGAATTCGGGTGCGCACCCCGTTCACAATCGGCTGGCATTACGATAGGCTACGCGGTTTTTGCGCTGGGCCTCTTAATAACATGTTTCGAACATTCACATCCGGCCTGCTGTTCGGCGTGCTGCTTCATGCGGGTGGAGCGATTGCGGGCGATGAACCGGTGTTTCGCCTGCAGATGAGTCCTTACGCCTATCACTTCGACCCGAGCTCAGAGCACCGGCATGTCTGGATGGTGGGCGCCGAAATGCAGCACTCGGGTATCATTCACGGCATCACGTATTTCAAGAACTCCTTCGGCCAGAATTCGGCCTATATTTACCCGTGGGGAGGGGCGTATGAGAACATCTTTGGCGTCGAAAATCTGTTCTTCAAGTGGTCGGTAGGCGTGCTGTACGGCTACAAGCATCCCTACGAAAACAAAATTCCTTTCAACCACAACGGGTTCGCACCCGCGATCGTTCCAGCAATCGGCTGGACGTTGCCGTCAGGCTTTTCGACGCAACTCAATATCCTGGGTACTTCCGGTTTGATGTTCCAGATCTCGAAAGATCTGTAGCCGCGTTAGATAGGGCTGCAGGTCGCAGAATCAGCGGTGAGCCTGCTGGAGCGCCGCCCCGGCGTACCCACCCTGCGTCATCAAGGTACCGGAGCGTCCGGGGACTTGCGAAGCCACGACCTCATGCGCGCTCAAAGACGCGGCGTTCGCCGCGTCGAATACGCGCCGCATGCTGACGAGCTGATAGCCCTGGGCGGTCCAGCCCGCCACCAGCTTCGTAAAGGCACTCAGCAACCGCATGCCTTCGAGCTCCGCGTGGAGCGTGAACACGTGCGCGCGCGCCGGCTCCCGCGTTAACTCAAGTAGATGCGACGCAGCGCCGTCTGCGCTCATTCCGTTCAGCCCTATGAGCTCGTCCAGTGTCGGCAAGGTGGTCGGAATTTGTGGTGGCGCGGCCCTGCCGTTCGGCAACAGGGGCACGAAGGGATGTGTTCCGCGCGTGTCCGAGCAGTAGTCGAATCCGGCCTCGCTTTCGAGCTCGAAAGCGGATTCGTTCATCTGCCAGCCGGCCGCGCCATGAACCTTCGGACGCTCGCCGAACACTTCCACGAACGCGTCGATGCCGCGCTGCAGCTCGCGCTGCGTCCACTGCGCGTCGCGTGCAGTGACAAAGTCCTGCCATTTGACATGATCGTATGCGTGCAGCCCGACTTCGAAACCGGCGGATCGAACAGCCCTCAACTCGTGCACGCACGAACGGCCAATGTGCGGACCGGGTAGGAGCGTGCCGTACAGCAGCGTCCGCACGCCGTAGTGCTCCACAACCGATGTGCGAGAGACCTTGCTTAGAAATCCGGGTCTGAATACGCGGCGCAGCGCGCGGCCGGTGTGGTCGGGACCCACGCTGAAGAGGAATGTGGCTTGCGCGCCGTGCTGTTGCAAAAGACGCGTGAGACGCGGCACACCCTCGCGCGTACCGCGCAGGGTATCGACGTCGACTTTCAGGGCGAGCAGCGGTTTCCCGCGGGTCATGCGGCCGTACGACGACGGCGCTCCGGCTTGGCCTCCGGGGTAGCATCGCTTTCATCGATGAGGTGGCCCGCGGCCGGCAGCTGAGGACCATAAAACTCGAACAGGCCCCTGAGCGTCTGTTCCATTCCGATGGTCGGTCGCCACTGCAAATCCTCGCACGTGCTGGCAATTTCAGGGCGTCGATTGACCATGTCCTGATAGCCCGCGCCGTAATACGAGGTCGCGGTTACGTCCACCACCCGCACGCCGCTGGCGCGCTCCCGCCACTGCGGGAATTCGGCAGCGAGCTTGAGCATCATCGTTGCGAGCTCGCGGATTGAAAGATTGTTCGCAGGATTGCCGATGTTGTAGATTTTTCCCGTGGCAATGCCGTCGCGGTTGTCAATGATGGTGAGCAGCGCACTCATGGCGTCCTCCACATCGGTAAAGCTGCGCCGCTGAGCACCGCCGTCCACGAGACGAATCTCACCACCGCGCGCGATGTGCCCGAGGAACTGCGTGACCACACGCGAGCTGCCTTCCTTTGCAGTGTGCAGATTGTCGAGACCGGGTCCAACCCAGTTGAACGGCCTGAACAGCGTGAAGTCGAGCTTGCCGGCGTGGCCATACGCCCAGATCACGCGATCGATGAGCTGCTTGCAACACGAATATATCCAGCGCTGCTTGCTGATCGGCCCGAGCACCAGGTTCGACTTGTCGGCGTCGAACTGCTCGTCTTCGCACATGCCATAGACTTCAGACGTCGACGGAAAGATGAGCCGCTTACCGCGTTTTACACACGCTCGCACGATTGGCAGATTCGCCTCGAAGTCGAGCTCGAACACGTCCAGTGGCCGCGTTACGTAATCAGCCGGTGTGGCTATCGCCACGAGCGGCAGCACGACATCGCACTTCTTCACGTGGTACTCGATCCACTCGTGATTGATGGTGATGTCGCCCTCGTAGAAATGAAAACGCGGGTCCTGCGCAACCTCCTGGATGCGATCCGCATGCATATCCATGCCGAACACCTCCCAGTCGGTCGTTGCCAGTATCCGCCGCGTGAGATGGTGCCCGATAAAACCGTTCACACCGAGTATCAACACTTTTTTCATGTAGTACCTTCCTCAACACCCTCTGGCTGCAACTGAAGCACGCTGTCAATACCGAACGTCGCAGCGAGCGCAACGGGCGCGACAGGCTCGCCATCCACGTCCGATTCAATCACGCGCAACACGCCGCCTCCGGCGCATTCGATGTAGCAACAACCGTTTTCCACGTACAACGCGGCACGACTGAAGCGTGAAGTGCGTTCCGGCTCGCGCATCGTTCTCAGGACTCTGAGCTTGCGCCCGCGCACAATCGCATAGGCGCCGGGATACGGCGGCGCGACGCCGCGCACCAGGTCATGTATCGTCTTCGCGTCCGCGCTCCAGTCTATTTTCCCATCCTCGGGACGCCGACGGCCGAAATAGCTCATTGCCGCCCTGTCCTGAGGCTTACGCGGTGCAGTTCCTGCAATGAGGCCCGGAATGCTGCGCCAAAGCACGATCTCTGCCGCAACAGTCACTTTCCTGAAAACATCGAATGCCGTGTCATCAGGCAGAATCGGAACGGCCTGTTGGTCGACGACATCTCCGTCGTCAGCCTTTTCCGTCATGTAGTGCAAGGTTGCGCCAGTGGAGGTCTCGCCGCGGACGACCGTCCAGTTCACGGGCGCACGACCGCGGTATTTTGGCAGCATCGAACCATGCATGTTCAACGCACCCCGTGATGCGCTCTGCAGTAGGGCCGGCCCGAGCAGCTGACGGTAGTAGAACGAAAAAATGAAATCGGGCGCGAGCGCACTCACGCGCTGAATAAAAGCGGGCTCGTTCGCATTCTCGGGAAACACAACGTTCAGCCCGTGAGCCCTGGCAGTACCGGCCAGGCTCGCGAAGACGTCCGACTCGTGCGGCTCATCGTGGTGAGTCACCACGAGCGGCACCTCGACGGCTGCCGCCAACAAGACCTGGAGACAGCGCACGCCCACGTCGTGATTTCCGAAAACGACTGCTCGTGCCGTTCGGGTCATCGCACAGCCTCGACGCGCGCTGGAGGCGCCGCGGCCGGCTGCTTTTGCTGCTGCTGCATTTCGAGCAGCTCATGGACCAGATAGCGCGGCCGTTCACGCACCTGCTCGTAGATCCGGCCGACGTATTCGCCCAGCAGTCCGATGCCGAACAGCACGATACCGATCAGGAGGAATGAGATCGCAAACAGTGTGAAGACGCCTTCCGCTTCGGGGCCGATCCACAACCGCCGCAGGAACAGATAGACGACGAAGATTCCAGAGAGAACCGCTAGCCCGATGCCGAAGAGTGAAAAAATTCTGAGGGGCATGACCGAAAACCCGGTCATTAAGTCGAAGTTGAGTTGGATGAGCCGCAGCAGCGAATATTTCGATGCGCCCGCCGCACGCGCGGCATGCTCGACGTCGATCTCGCTCGCGCTGCGCGCATAGCGGAACGCGAGCGCGGGTATGAACGTATTCGCTTCGCCGGATCTCATAATGACGTCGATCAGTCGCCGGTCGTACGCTCGCAGCATGCAGCCCTGGTCCGTCATGCGTATGCGGGTCGTTTTGGCACGCGCCCAGTTCACCATCTTCGAAGCGCGCATTCGCCACCAGCTGTCGTGTCGATCGCGGCGGATTCCGCCTACGTAGTCGTGCCCGCGATCCATTTCATCCAGCAGCTTGCCGATTTCTTCAGGCGGATTCTGCAGGTCGGCATCCAGCGTCACGATACGCTCGCCTCGTGCGTGCTCGAATCCAGCAAGTATCGCCATGTGCTGCCCTGCATTGAACGCGAGCAGGATGACGCGAGTCACGTCGGGCCGCGCATTGAACTGCTCGCGCAAGAGCTCGGTGGAGCGATCGCGACTGCCGTCGTCGACGAACACGATCTCATACGGCGAGCCGAGTCGATCCATGACCGGATACAGACGTTCGAACAACTGCTGGAGCACAGCCTCCTCGTTGTAGACCGGAATGACGACCGAAACGAGCGGCTGCTTCACGCACGTCTCCGCGTCTTGGCTTCGGCGAGGACCTCGCGCGCAGCTTTGCATACTCTGTCGACATCGCTGTCCGCCATTGCCGGGAACAGCGGTAACGTCACAGTACCGTGTCCGATACGTTCGGCGTTCGGGTACGAGCGCTCGGCATAGCCGCGCTCGCGATACAGCGTCAGCTCGTGTATGGCGGGATAATGCACGCCCACACCGATGCCCCGTGCATGCATGCGCCGTATGAACTCCGAGCGGCCGAACGACATGTGTTCCAGCGGAAGCAGAGGCGAGAAGATATGCCAGCAATGGTCCTCGTCAGCACGATCCGGCAGCGACATCGGAGGGTCGGTCTGGAGGCGTTCGAAATAGAGATCAGCGAGCGCCCTGCGGCGAACGTTGAATTCGTCCAGGCGCGCGAGCTGTCCGAGGCCGATGCACGCCGCAACGTCGGAGAAGTTGTACTTGCCCCCCGGCATTTCCACGTCCAGGTCTCCGTCCGCGCTCTTGCGGATGCCATGAAAGCGATGGCGATCGACTATGACAGCCTCGTCGGCGTCATCGAGCACCAGCGCTCCGCCTTCGATCGTCGTCATGTTCTTGTTGGGGTGAAAGCTGAACACGACGATGTCGCCGGTACTGCCGATGCGCTTTCCGCGCCAGCACGCGCCCATCGCATGCGCCGCATCCTCGATCACGCGAAGTCCACGCCGTTTTGCAATCTCGTACAGCTGGTCCATGTCCACCGGGCGGCCCGCGAAGTGAACGGGCATGATCGCCTTGGTGCGGGGCGTGATCGCCGTCTCGACCTGATCCAGATCGATGTTGCGCGAACCGAGGTCCACATCGACAAACACAGGCCGGGCGCCGACGCGCAGAATCACATTGGCCGTCGCCGCAAAGCTCATTGCAGTCGTTATGACTTCGTCCCCGGCCCCGACACCCGCGGCTGCGAGCGCCACTTCGAGTGCACCCGTGGCGCTCGTGAACGTCTTGACGATGCGGCCTCCGAAGTAACTCGAAAGCGCCGCTTCGAACTGCGCGGTGCGGGGTCCCGTCGTGATCCATCCGGAGCGCAGAACCTCGGCGACCGCTGCGATCGATGCCTCGTCGATGTCGGGACGCGCGAATGGCAGATACTGGAGGCGCTGCGCGTTGTCCGTAGATACGCGGGCGGTCTGAGTTTTCAGCTGAGCGTCATGCGGCACGGCTGCTCCCTACAAGTAGATAAACGCCAAAGATGATCACGATGATTCCTGCTACACGCATGGGCGTCAGCGCTTCGCCGAACAGCGCCCATGCGGCAACTGCGTTGACCACGTAGCCGATCGACAGCATCGGATACGCAATGCTGACGTCGACTCGGCTCAGCGCCAGAACCCACACGACGACACTCACGACGTAGCAGGCGATGCCTCCGATGATCGGCGCCGAAAACGCAAGCTCGCGTGCAGCGAGTACGAGGCTGTGTGTCTGCAACTCGATCGGCCCGACACGGCTTGCGCCCGCTTTCAGGAGCAACTGCGCTCCGGCATTCAACGCGACCCCCAGGAGGATCAGCCCGAACGAAGTCTGATTCATGGCCGTTGCACCGCCACCTGCACGGGGTCTTCGGCGATCAACCGCATAGCGACGCCCTGACGTGCGAGATCACTGTAAGTCTCCTTCCGCATGACGGCGATCGCGTCCCGCTCGCCGGCCCACTTTTCCAGAAACGCTTCCGTGGTGGGGATACCTTTAGCCGGCTCCCGGTTCAATCCAAAATCCAGCTCACCCCGCACGTTTACGAGAGTTACCGTCCTACCAAGATAAACCGGCAACGACTGCGGGTAAATCCCAACCGTATAGACGCGGGTCGCTTCACCCAGATGCGGTTTGATTTGCTGCGAGAGAATCAAACTCGACCGGGTCGGCCCGACGACTTCCTCGACTGCATACAGTGCGATCTGGTGTGCCGCGATCACCGGCAAAGCCATCGCAATGAGCGCCGTTTCAACTTTGCCCTTCTTCGCAGCCCACCCAGCGAGCGCTGCCCCTGCAATCCACAAGGCTGCCGCAAGCATGCACCCTGTTTTCAGCTCCTGAGCGATTTCCCTGGCCGGCGCATTGGCGTAAAGCTCGACCGCATAGGGTGCGAAGCACAGGAGCAGGGCCGGCACGATCCCGGACCAGAATAATTGACGAGCCACTACGGCGGACGGCGTTTCGTTCAGGTAGCGCGCGCCAAGCAGTGCGAGCGCGGGGAAGATGGGTAGTATATACGGCATCAGTTTCGAGCCCGACGCGCTGAAAAAAACGAATACTACGACCGCCCAGATCGCAAAGAACCGGGCGGGGTCGAACGCGCTTTGCACGCGGCTTCTGAAGGCACGCCACAAGCCGCACACCATCGGTGCAGTCCAAGGTAGCGCACCCAGTGCCAGCACCGGCAGGAAGAACCACCAGGGCTGGCCTCGATGGTGCTCGGTCGTCGTGAAGCGGGTGAAGTGTTCGTGCACGAAAAAAAACTGCGCGAAATCCGGGTTCGCTCGCGATACGGCCACGAACCACGGCGTCGTCACGAGCAAAAACAGAACGCCGCCCATACCTGGAGAGAGCTTCTTCCAGATCGAGCCCGTCCGGCATAGCAACGAATAGCAGATGAGCGCGCCCACGGGCAGGACGATACCGATCAAGCCCTTGCTCAGGACGGCCAGAGCCGCGGCTATCCATGCCACACTGATCCAGATCTTCGCGTCGGCGGATCGCGGCTCACCGCGCAATCCCAATGCGAGCGCGAATACCACCACTTCCGTGAAGAAGGCAAGGCCCATATCGAGCGTATTCAGATGGGCAAGCGCGAAGTACAGCAGGCTGCTCGCGAGCATGATGGCTGCATAAAGGCCGACGCGGCTCGAATACAGTCGACGTCCGGTATAAAACGCGAACAACACGCCCGCAAGGCCCGTCAAGACGCTCCACAGACGCGCCGACCAGTTATGCTGCCCGAACAACTCGAACGCGAGCGCAGTCGCCCAGTATTGCAGCGGCGGCTTTTCGAAATACAGCAGGTCGTTCAGTCGCGGCGTGACCCAATCCCCCGAAGCCACCATTTCGCGCGGTATTTCGGCGTAGCGAGCCTCGTCCGGATCCCACAGCGTGCGCTGCTCGATCAGCGCGAACCACAGTCCGCAAAACACCGCGACCAGGACCAGCCAGCGTAACTTACCGCGCTGGCTATCGTGTTCATCGACCTGAGACGGTAGCGCGCGCTGCATATTTCTGCCCGACGCGTCTCCACGCCCCGGGGAGCGCTTATTTATCGGGGCAGTTTCTACCACGTGGTGTGAGGGCACTTTGACCCGGACCTCGAAAAGTACGGAGTCTTTCGTTTGGCTTGTACGAACGAACCAGGCTCCCGTCGACCGTGAACCGGTAACTCAAGCTTTGACCGGTGCAGGGCACGACTTGTGCATCCAGCGTGCATCCGCCTGGATTGGATTCGAGTCCGAGAGTGCCTAAGTGACAAAGAGTGTATCAATAAAGTTCAAGATCTGGATTTTCGCGGCTTTCTGCGCCGGACAGCTCTGTCTCTGTACCGCACACGCAGGCAGCGCTCCGTCTGCCAGCGCACAGGACGAGATCGCGCATCTTCTCAATACCGTCGAGAAATCGCAATGCGAATTCCTGCGCAATGGCCAGTGGTACGATTCGACGAGAGCGCGGGCGCACCTGAAGCGCAAGTACGATTATCTGCTGAGGAGAGGCCTCGTAGCGACGAGCGAGGAATTCATTGAACGTGCGGCCTCGGTCAGCAGCATCAGCGGAAAGCCTTATCAGATACGTTGCAATGCGCAGGCGCCCATACCGTCTGGACGGTGGCTGGACGATCGCTTGCGTGCCTACCGCGAAAGCAGAATAGCGGCGCAAAAGCGCTGAAATACACGCCGAGCCTCAGCGTGCTTGTCAGCACGACTTCGGGCATTCGCGTGCTGTTCGCGGGTCAGGCAACCCACACTGTTTAACCCGACACCGCGGAGGCGCCCGCAAATCGGGTAAAGTACTTAACGTGCGTATTCTAATAATCGAAGACGATCGCTCGATTGCGACGAACCTGTACGACTTTCTCAGTGCTCGCGGTCATTCCGTAGACGCAGCGGCTGACGGCGTCACGGGCTTGCATCTCGCAGTCACGGACCCTTTTGACGCCATCGTGCTCGATATCGGCTTACCCGGTATGGACGGCCTCAAGCTCTGTGACAAGCTTCGCCGCGAGGCGCAGGTGGAAACGCCCGTGCTGATGCTCACGGCGCGCGATACGCTGCAGGACAAGCTCCATGGCTTCGACTCCGGCGCCGACGACTACCTCGTGAAGCCATTCGCGCTGAAGGAGGTCGAAGCCCGGCTTAACGCTCTGCACAAAAGAAGCATCAAGCGGGTCACGGCGAAAGTCCTAGTCGCCGGCGAGCTCACGCTCGATACGCGGACGCTTTCTATCCGCTTTTCGGGTGAAGAGGTCAAGCTTCCGCCCAAGTGCATACGTATTCTCGAGTTGCTGATGAGCGAGCCCGAGCGCGTATTCAGCCGCGCCGAGCTTGAGCATGCGGTCTGGGGCGACGCGCAGGAAACGAGCGACACCTTGCGCAGTCACATGCACCTGCTGCGGCGCGCGCTCGTGGATGCGGGACACTACGATCCCATCGAGACGGTGCACGGGCTGGGTTATCGTCTGCTCACGCATGCACGTCGTGAAGCTTGATCTGCGACTGCGCATCGCGGCAGCGCTCGCGCTCGTGTGTATCGCGATTGTGGGCGCACTCGGATTCACGCTGTACCGTGCCTCCGAGGACCTGGAATCGGCGCTGGTCGAGCAGCTCGTATCCGAGGAAATGGATTTCCTCGTCAAGAGGGCGCAGGGCTCACCGGTGCCGGCCTCGACCAGCGGCCCCAACCTGCAGTACTACCTCATACGGGACGTGCAGGATGCGCAGAAGATCCCCTCAGCCTTTCGGGCGCTCGGCCCGGGCCCTCACGATGTAGGCACTGGCGCGGAAGAGGTCCACGTCGAGGTGCGCGATGTAGAGGGTGTGCGCTATATCGTCGCTTACGACGCAGGCGCGCATAAGGTCAGAGAAGGCCGTTTTCGGGAGTTGCTGCGAATCGCTCTCGCAACTGCTGCCTTACTCTCCGTCGTCCTCGGATATTGGCTCGCGGGCATACTCACGCGGCAGCTGACCGACCTCGCGCAGCGCGTCAGCCGGCTCGCCCCCGACGAACCCCAGGCGCGTCTCGAGCGCCACGATCACGACCGCGAAGTCGCAGCGCTTGCGCATGCGCTGGACAAGTACCACGCCCGCATCCTGGAGATGATGCAGCGCGAACAGGAGTTCACCGCCAACGCGAGCCACGAGCTGCGCACTCCGCTCACTGCCATCCGGACGAGCTGCGAGCTGCTTTCTACCGAACCCCACCTCAGCGAAAAAGCACGCGCACGCGTGGAGATGGTCGCCGGCGCCGCAGAACAGATGACGGAGCGTATCGAGACCCTGCTATACCTGGCGCGTCAAAGTGCGGCCGAAGGAGCAGAGTCGGTAGGCCTGCGCTCTTGCGTGAACGAGGCAGCGCTGCCGTGCCGTGACGAGATTGCCCGCAAGGGTCTCGCATTCGAAGTTCCGATTCGGGAAGATGCTGTCGTCAAACTCAACCGGCGCGCTTTACAGCTCGTGCTCGCCAATCTCATCAAGAACGCAGTCCGATACACCGATCGGGGCTACGTACGGGTCACTTACGATGCCCCATGCCTTACCGTCGCCGATTCGGGTTCGGGCATCGCACCACAGCACCTGCCGCAGGTGTTCGAGCGCTTTTATCGGGGGGACCACGACGTCGATGGGCTCGGACTCGGACTCTCGATCGTACGTCGCATCTGCGATGACCTGGGCTGGAAAATCGACGTTCAGAGCCAGCCTGGCGCGGGCTCGTCGTTCAGCATCGTTTTGAGCTGATCGCGCATAGCCAACTGAGCGCCCAGCGCGATGCTGCCGTTTACGATGTCGATTGCCTGGAGCGCAACCAGACGTGCTCCAAGTGTGAGCTCTCGACCGCTGCTACGCCGGCGCAGGCTCTACCTTCCCGACGCCTGCTCCGAATATGAACCGTGCGCGTAACCCCGTACCGGCGCCGCGATGCTCGAGCACCAGCGAAGCAGCGTGGCGCCGCACGATTTCTTCTACGATGGAAAGTCCGAGGCCGCACCCGTCCCCGACCGTGCCCGGAATGCGGTAAAACCGCTCGCGTACTTTTTCTCGTTCGCTCTCGGGAATCCCCGGGCCATTGTCTTCGACATAGATCTCCGGGGACTCGGCGGAAACGCCCACGGTCACATGTCTGCCCGCCGCTCCATAGCGCAGTGCGTTGTCAAGCAGGTTCGAAACGGCTTCGCGCAGCAGCTCTGCCTGGCCGCGTATCCACACGGGCTCCCCGGCGCCGGCATAGCCGAGATCCACGCCTGCAGCGAGCGCATCATCGATGCGCCGCTCCACTTCCTCACGGGCGATGAGATCGATGTCAACCGGCGCCTGCGGCACGAACCCACTGTCGTTCCGGTCCGCTTTCGCGAGTGTAAGCAGCTGGTGCAGGGTATGGCCCATACGGGTCAGCGCATGCACGGCGTCATTGATGGCGGTCTGATGACGAACGGCATCGTGCTCACGCAAGGCGAGCTCGAGCTGGACGCGCAAGCTCGCGAGCGGGGTGCGCAGCTGGTGGGCGGCGTCTGCCACGAAACGTTGGTTCAGGCGATGCGCGGCGGACAGGTTCTCGATCAGATCGTTGATTTCCTGAACGAGCGGGAACATTTCGCGTGGCAAACTATCGTTGATTGGAATAGGGGAAAGTGGCGCAGCAGCATGCACGCTGCGCACGTCCCGAACGGCTTTTCCCATGGACGCCATTCCGCTGCCGATCCCGTACCAGATCACCGCGGCCGACACGCCCGCGAGCATTACCGATAGCGCGACGCTGATCCAGAGTACCTGGCTTGCAAGCGCGTTGCGTTTGAGCCGCGTCTCTGCGACTTTGACGAGCACCGAACTGGAGCCGGGACCCTGGACACCAACCGCCAGTATGCGTACGAGCGCATCGTTCACGCGACCCTGGTAGTACACCGGCGTATCGGTATTCGGCCGCGCAGGTGGCGGCGGGAGCGCCGCGTTTCCGATCAGGCGCTCGCCGCGTTCGGAAAGAACTTCATAAAAAATGCGGTCGACCACGTCCCACTCGAGAATTTCGCGCGCACCTTCCGGCAGGTCCACCGATGCGCGGCCTTTTTCCCACTTGACGCGGTTCGCCAGAGAGATCGCGGAGTCGTACAGCCATTGGTCGAGCACGGCCTGAGAGAAATACTGCGCTAGACCGTACGCGCATGCACCGCCCACGATCATGATGAGCACGAGCGGCCCCATAAGGCGGGCCAGCAGCGCACGGCGGATGCTATGGCTGACTGGTGCCATTCTCGAGCACCTCCTCGATACGATATCCGAGCCCGCGCAAGCTTCGGATCGTAACGCCTGCCGGCTTCAGCTTGTGACGAAGCCTGCTCACGTGCACTTCCAGCGCATTAGGCGCCGCCTCGGTTTCGTGCGGGAACACGGCATCGAACAAAACCTGCTTACGCACGACTTTGCGCGAACGGGACAGCAATATGTTGAGGATGGAAACCTCGCGTGCAGTGAGGTCGACTTCTTCATCACCCACCAGGGCGCGCTTGCCTTCGACATCGAAACGCAGGCGACCGACCTGCCGCCATTCCGGGTTTTCGTCGCCGCGCCGCAGCAACGCCCGCATTCGGGCCTCCAGCTCACCCAGGGCAAACGGCTTAACGAGATAGTCATCCGCGCCCGAATCGAGGCCGCATATGCGGTCGTTCAGCCCGTCGCGCGCGCTGAGTATGAGGACCGGAAATTGCGCAGCGCTGCGCATCTCGCGCAGCAACTCCAGCCCGTCTCTGTCGGGTAGTCCGAGGTCGAGTATGCCGATGTTGAAAGCCGCCGTTCGCGAGAGGCGCAGGGCAATCTCGGCAGTGGGGGCGACTTCCACGTCGTATCCGCTTTGGGTCAAGGCTGCAGCAATCCCCTTCGCCAACATGGAATCGTCCTCAATGAGCAACACGCGTGGGGTCATGACATCCGATTTGACAGCTTCGCGACAGCTTCGGCGTTTTAGCAGCCCGTAAAATGGCCGCCCGTTAGTCGAGCTCATTATCTCAAATGCACGGCGCTTGCTCATGTGGTGCTCCGTTTTCGCCGAACCTTTGGTGAGCCCCCACAATTTCGGTATGAAGCGACCGAGCAGCGTGTATTCCGGGCTTTGGGGCGCGTTGCTACCGCTCGCGAGCTTTTTACTCTTGACGAGCGTTTCGCCGGTTGCCCGCGGCGCCGAGATCGAGCGCCTTACGCTCCAGCAGGCGCGCTTGCTCATGCTCGAGCGCAATCGAGAATTGCAACTCGCGCGGCACGCCGTAAGCGGCGCCGAAGCAGACATCACGATAGCCGGAGCGCCCCCGAACCCTATATTGACGCTCAGTACCGCACGCATAGGCCCAGCCGACCAGGATACGTCGCCCCTTATAAGGCGTATCGATGCCGGGGTCGGTGTCACGCAACTGTTCGAGCGCGGCCGCAAGCGCGAGCTGCGCACTGAAGCCGCACGGTTCGCCTATACCGCAGCACAGAACGATCAAGTGGACGTCGAGCGCCAGCAGCGTATCGCGGTCGATCAGGCGTACTATGATCTGCTGCTTGCGCAGGAAAAACAGCTCGTCGCTGAAGAGGGCGCCGGCCTTTTCGACAAAACCATCGAAGCCGCAGAGCGCCGCGTACAGGCGGGGGACCTTTCGCGGGCGGACCTGGCGAGGTTGAGCGTGGATGCATTGAGAGCCAGGAACGAAGTCGACAACGCCCGACTCGAGCAGATCAAGGCGCAAGTCACTCTCGCGTACCTTATCGGCCTCGAACGCGACGCGCAGCGCATACGTGCCGCAGAGAGCTGGCCGCCGATCGCGATTGCCCCGGCCCTGCCCGAAATCGAGCGCGTGGTCGCACAGCGGGCCGATGTCCAGGCAGCCCAGGCCCGCATTCAACAGGCGGATAAGAATCGCGCGCTGGCGCAGGCGCTGCGCACCCGCGACATCACCGCGGGGGTGCAGTACGATCATGCGCCGACGGACGTGGTACGCAACAGCGTGGGCTTGAACGTGAGCGTACCGTTGTTTACGCGCTACTACTTTCAGGGTGAAATACGGCGCGCTGAATCCGATTACCTCGCATCACAGACCGCGCTCGAACGCGTGCGCGCCGCAGCCATAAGCCAGGTTTCGGGCGCGGCAGGCGCGCTCGGCTCGGCCGCAGAGCGCGTGCGCCGCTTTCAGGAAAGACTGCTTGCAGCGGCCGAGCAAGCCGCAAGCGGCGCTGAATTCGCGTATACGCGTGGGGCGATCGGTGTCATGGACTTGCTCGACGCGCGACGCCAGCTTCACGTGACGCGGCTCGAATACGCTTCTGCGCTGGCGGATTACGCGCGGGCGAATAGTGTCTGGCTCGCCGCAACAGAAACCCCGAAACCCGCACCATGAGCAACGGGGAAAGAACAATCGTCAACGGCGTTCTCGCCCTTGTCCTGATAGTCGGTGGCTGCGCAAAAGAGGCTGCGGAGGCGCCGGCGCCGGAACCGAAGGTCGAAGGCGAGACGATTACATTTCCCGTCGCCGACAAAGCCCCTCATCCCGAAACGAAGGTGATCGCATACGAGCCGGCGCCGAACGTTAACTTGAACGGACGTCTCGTGTGGGACGAGGATCACACGGTGAGAGTTTTCTCGCCATTCGCAGGACGCGTGAGCCGAATACTCGTCCAGCCCGGCGCTCGCGTGCGCAAAGGTCAGACGCTTGCCGTCCTCGGCTCCCCCGAATTCGGGCAGGCTCAGACCGAAGCACGGCGCGCGGAGACGGACCTGAAGCTGGCGGAATCCAACCTGCAGCGGCAGAAAGAGCTCGAGAGCCATGGCGTCGCCGCGCGCAAAGATTTGCAGGTAGCCGAAGCCGAGCACGGCCGTGCGAGAGCAGAGCTGGAACGTGCGCGCGCGCGGCTGAGGATGTACGGCGGAGGCACGGCCAGCATCGACCAGTCTTTTTCGATGTCGAGCCCGATCGACGGCGTCGTCGTAGAAAAGAATATCAATCCGGGTCAGGAACTGCGGCCTGACCAGATGACGTCCAATGCACCGCCTCTATTCGTCGTGACGGATCCGAGCCATCTGTGGGCTTTGCTCGACGCCTCGGAGAAAGATCTTGCGGCGGTGGAGATCGGCAAGACGGTGACCATACGCTCGCCGACGTACGCGGACGCCGACTTCCCCGCGAAAATCGTGAGCATCTCCGATTTTCTCGATCCCGCGACGCGCACACTGAAAGTGCGAGCGACCCTCGACAACTCGCACCGGCGGCTCAAGGCCGAAATGTTCGTGACCGGAGAGTTCCAGACGCGTCAGGGGCTGCGTATGCAGGTGCCCGCCAAGGCGACGTTTTTTCAGGGTGGCCAGCATTACGTCTTCACCCAGGACGCGCCCGCGCGGTACACGCGTCGCGAAGTGCGGGTGGGTGACGAACACGATGGCAAAGTCACCATCCTCAGTGGTCTTCAGGACGGCCAGCGCGTGGTAGTCGAAGACGTCCTGATGCTGCAGCAGATGCTCCAACCGCGCCGCGTCCAGAAATGAGTCAGGGTCATCACGCGGGCGCGATCAGACGCATCGTCGCTTTCGCGCTCCAGCAACCGCTTTTCATCTTTCTGGGCATGATCCTTTTCATCGGTGGCGGGATCGTTGCGTTCAAGCAACTGCCTGTAGAAGCGCTGCCCGACGTGACGGACACCCAGGTCACAGTCATCACGCTGCATCCGGGCCGCGCGGCCGAGGAGGTGGAAAAGCAGGTTACGTTTCCGATCGAAGTCGCGCTCGCGGGCATGCCGAATTCGATCCGTATGTTTTCGCATACGCAATTCGGGCTCTCGTTCATCATTCTCACTTTCGACGACAAGGCGAATCCGTATTTCGCCCGCCAGCAGGTGCTCGAGCGCTTGCGCGAGGCCGATCTGCCGCCAGGCGTCACGCCTCAGCTCGCGCCGCTTTCCACGCCGGTCGGCGAAATTTACCGCTACCGGATAAACGGGCCGGGCCTCGAAGCGCACGAACTGCGCACGATCCAGGACTGGACCGTCAGCAGGCAGTTGAGGCTTATACCGGGGGTCGCCGATATCGTGAGCTTCGGCGGTTTCATCAAGCAATACGAAATCAACCCCGATTTGTCCCGGCTGAAGTATTACAAGATCAGTCTTCAGCAGCTGTTCGCGGCGCTGGAGCGCGGCAGCTCGAACGCGGGCGGAGGCTACGTCGAGCATGGCCGGCAGCAATTTCTTATTCGCGGCATCGGCCTCGTGCGCTCTCCCGAGGAACTCCTCGACATCGTCGTAGCTGAGCGCAATGGCGTACCTGTGCTCGTGCGGCACATCGCGGCGCTCACGATTGGCGCGGTGCCGCGTCAGGGCGTCGTGGGCCAGGACGACGACCCGGACATCACGACCGGTATCGTGCTCATGCGGCGGGGCGAAAATCCCGCAACCGTGCTCGATGCTGTCAAAAAGAAAGTCGCGTTGCTGAACCGCTCGGTGCTGCCTAAAGGGGTGTCGATCGTGCCTTACTACGACCGCACCTGGCTCCTCGACAAAACCCTGAAGACCGTGTTTACGAACCTTGTCGAAGGCGCAACGCTGGTCACGCTGGTGCTGGTGCTGTTTCTTGGCAACTTTCGCGCCGCCGCTATCGTCGCATTGATCATTCCATTATCTTTGCTGGGTACGTTTCTGGGTCTTACTTTTCTGGGGATACCGGCAAATCTGCTTTCGCTCGGTGCGATGGATTTCGGGATCATCGTGGACGGCGCGGTGATCGTAGTGGAAAACGTGTTCCGAAGGCTGGGTGAACGCAATCACGCCCCCGACGACAACCGGGGGCGCATGCAAACGATCCTCAACGCCGCGAGCGAGGTGGGACGGCCCACGCTATTCTCGATGCTGATCATCATCGCGGCGCACATTCCAATTTTCACGCTGCAGCGTCATGAAGGCCGTATTTTCGCGCCTATGGCCTATTCCGTGACCTCTGCGCTGATTGCATCGCTCATCTTCTCGCTCACGCTCGTGCCCTTGCTCTGCTATCTGCTGCTGCGCAGACGTGTCGCTCACGAAGAGAATCGACTGGTCCAGTGGTGCAAAAGAATGTACCTCCCTGCGCTCCAATGGTCGCTCGCGCATCGCAAGATCGTCGTTGCCGCAGCCCTCGGTGCTTTCGCAGTAAGCCTTGCTGCGGTGCCGTACCTCGGTACGGAGTTCCTGCCGGAGCTCAACGAAGGATCGATCTGGATCAACGTACCGCTCCATCCCAGCCTTTCGGTGAGTGAAGCGCGTGAGCAGATGAGCCGGATCAGAGGCGCGATAGCGCACATCCCCGAGATCAGCACGGTGGTATACAAGGCGGGACGGCCTGAAGACGGCACGGACCCTAAACTGATCAGCATGGCCGAGATTTTCGTAGACCTGAAGCCCGAGTCCGAATGGAAGCGCAAGGTCACCAAGCAGGATGTCATCCGCGAGATGGGCGCTGCTTTCGACAAGCTCCCCGGCATGCAGGCGAGCTTTTCTCAACCGATTCGTGACAACATCCTCGAGAGTATTTCGCAGATAGACGGTCAGATCGTCGTCAAGATATTCGGTGACGATCTCGTGGTGCTGCGCGACACCGCACAGCTCGTATTGGGTGCGATCTCCGATGTGCCGGGTCTCGCGCGAGCCATGATCGATCGTCAGGGCGAGCTGCCGCAGGAGCTCATCGAAATCGACCGGGCGCAGGCTGCGCGTTACGGGCTGAACATCGGAGACATTCAGGATGTGATCGAAACGGCGCTTGGAGGCCGCGAAGCAACGCGCATCTGGGAAGGCGAGCGCAAGTTCGCCGTCGTAGTACGCCTGCGTGAAAACGAGCGCTCGCTCACCCAGTTGCGCGAAATCCTGCTCACGACGCAGGCCGGCGCGTTCATTCCTCTCGCACAGGTTGCGAACTTCAAGACGATCGGCGGAAGCATGAACATCAGCCGCGAGAATGGCGGGCGCGTGATCGCGATCGGCGTGTTCATCGAGGGCCGCGACATGGGCTCCGTCGTGAGCGACATGCAAGCACGTGTGGCGCAGAAGGTGAAGCTGCCGGCGGGCTATACGATCAGCTGGTCGGGCGAATTCGAGAACCAGGAGCGCGCAATGGCGCGGCTGTTGCTTATCGTTCCGATTTCGATCCTGCTCATTTTCATTCTGCTTTTCGACGCGTTCAAATCGTTTCGGGGCGCTGTGCTGATCGTGCTGAATATCCCGCTTGCGCTGATCGGTGGTATCGTCGCGCTGCTCGTCACCGGGATTCCGCTGTCGGTTTCGGCGGCCATAGGCTTTATCGCGTTGTTTGGTCAGGCAGTACTGAACGGAGTGGTGATGGTGTCGTATTTCAATCAGCTGAAGAGCGCCGGCGCATCCCCCGAGCAGGCGGTCCTGGAAGGCTCGGTCGTGCGCCTGCGTACGGTGCTTATGACGGGCCTCCTTGCCATGTTCGGCCTGCTCCCCATGGCCTTGTCGCACGACATCGGATCGGAGACGCAAAAACCACTCGCGGTCGTCGTTATTGGCGGACTCATCTCGGCCACGCTGCTGACGCTGATCGTGTTGCCGACGCTGTACGTCATCTTCGAGCGGCGGTATTACCACGGGCACAGCAGACGTCGAACCCCGGCGCCCACAGCCGCATCGGAGCAGGACTAGCGTCGGAGCCTCGTGCGGCAGCGTCGGCGTCTTTCCTTAAAAATCGTGCTGCACCCGATCGCCCTACTGCGCCGAGCTTCGCCTGAGCTGCTGACGAGTGTCCTTTTTGTCGCGTGGATACTTCCGGGCTTGTTCGGCCACGACCCGTGGAAGCCGGACGAAGGCTATGGCTTCGGCCTGGTAAATCACATCGTCCAGGGCGGGTCCTGGGTCGTTCCAACACTCGCGGGCGAGCCGTTCATGGAGAAGCCGCCGCTCTATTACCTTACGGCTGCGGCCCTGGCTACTGCGTTCTCGCCTCCGCTCGCACTGCATGACGCCGCACGGCTCGCCACAGTGCTGTACATGGGGCTGACTGCGTTTTTTATATGGCTCTCCGCGCGCGCGTTGTTCGGGCGTGCTCAAGCGCACTTCGCCGTCATCGTGCTGCTCGGCTGTGTCGGTTTGCTCGTCCATGCTCATCAGCTCATCACTGACATTGCGCTCCTGAGCGGCTTTGCGATCGGTCTGTACGGTCTGATACATGCCGCGCAGCGGCCGACGGTGGGTGGCGCGTGGCTGGGCGCCGGAGCGGGCATAGGCTTCATGGCAAAAGGGCTGCTCGCCCCGGGCGTTCTCGCCTTGAGCGCGCTTGCCCTCCCGCTTACGTCAAAAACGTGGCGCACGCGCCGCCACCTCGTGTTCATTGCAGCGGCAGCCCTGAGTATCTGCCCGTGGCTGTTGTGGTGGCCCCTCATGCTGCACCAGCTGTCACCGCCGCTTTTCTCGGAATGGATGTGGGATAACAATTTCGGGCGTTTCTTCGGGCTGAACAATCTCGGGCCGCGGGCGGATACCCTGGATCACCTGCGCACGATTCCATGGTTCACCTTCCCGGCGCTTCCTCTCGCGGTGTGGGCTTTGTGGTCGGGGTATCGGCGCGGCTACACACCGGGCCAGGTTTGCCTTCTGGTCTTTTTCTGCGTGACCTTGGGCGTGCTATCGATTTCACACGACGCTCGCGAGCTCTATGCACTGCCCCTGCTGTTGCCGCTCGCGTTGCTGGCTGTGCCGGGGATTGAACGTTTGCCTGCTGCTGTGGGATCGGGCTGGTATCGAATAAACGTTGTCGGCTTCACAGTCCTGGTTGCAACGATCTGGGCAACCTGGATCGCATTGGAGTTCGGCGTGCCCGCGACGGTTCAGCAAAAGCTGCTCACCTTCAATCCTGGGTATATACCTGCTTTCAGTTGGATAGCGTTCCTCACGGCGGTGGTCTACACCGCTCTTTGGGCGGGCACTATCCGCTGGCTCGCAGCGGGCCGTGCGCGATCGATCATTATCTGGACGATGGGCCTATGCGTAACCTGGGCTCTCGCAATGACGCTGCTTCTGGGCTGGGTCGATGCGGGGAAAACCTATCGGAGCGTGGTCGCCAGTCTACGCGCAGCGCTCCCTGGCCATTACGATTGTATTGCGGGCCTCAATATCGGGGAGTCAGAGCGCGCGATGCTCGAATACTTCGGAGGCATCCGGACGGTCACCGAAAAAAATGGATCGCGCGCGGATTGCACGCTGCTTCTCGTCCAAACGCGCTCGCCGGCGGAGCGATCTGCGCCGGAGAACCACAATCCTCTCTGGGAAGGCGGCAGGCCCGGAAATGCGCGCGAGCGATTCCTGCTTTATCGCCGAACGCCGTAACAATTACCGTTGCCGCCAATCAGCGCCGCTCCTGCCACCACATCATCCCTACGGCAAGCGTCAGCAGAGTCAGCGTGGGCAACGTCGCGCTCAGCGCAGCAGGCCAATCGTAGAGGACCGCGACGGTACCAAAAAGCCGGTTCATGACGATGAATGCAAGGCCCAGCATGATACCCGTGAAAATCTTCGCACCAACGCCGCCCTGCCTCTTCTGAAAAACTGCGAATGGCACTGCGAGCATCATCATGACCAGGACGGCGACCGGATACATCAGCTTGGTCCACAACGCGATTTCGTAGCGCAGCGGTTTCTGTTGATTCTCCTTGAGAAAGCGCGAGTACGAGTAGAGACTCCAGGCCGACATCTGATCAGGCTGCACGACCAATGTCGACAGCAAGCGCGGCTCGAGGACCGACACCCATTCGAGCTCCGGGATTTTGCGTACCTGCGCCCCTTTGGCATCGAACGATGTTTCCACCACGTCCGTCAGCTTCCACGTCCGATTGCCCAGGTAACGACCATTGCCGGCCAGCCTGATGATGCTCAGGTGGAAGTCTGCATCGAATTCGTACACACGCACGTTACTCAGTTGTCCATCCGCAGTGACTCGAGCGACGTTGACGAAGTTGCGGCCTTCCTTGACCCAGAGTCCGGAACGGAATTCCTGTGCAATGATCCCTGCGATGGCATGGGAGCGCAGCCGATAGGCGAGTTGCTCCGCGGGAGGACCGACGAACTCTCCAAACACGAACGTCGCAATCGCGAACACGAGTCCGAGTCGAGCGAGGCTCAGGTTCAGCCGGATCAACGAAACGCCCGAACTTCGAATTACGACGTATTCCGAGCTCGCCGCGAGCTGCGCCATTGCGAAGAGAGTGCCTATCAACACGGCGATCGGGAACGCCTCGTACACGTGATTCGGAAGGGACAGCAGCACGTGCAACACGACATCCTTGAGCTTGTACCCCCCTACACCGAGATCGTTGACCTCGTGAACGAGGTCAAAAAACGCGAGCAGCATCAGCAGCGCTGTCATGACCAGCGCCGTAGCTACAGTGATCTCCGAGGCGAGGTAACGCCGCAAAGTCCTCATCGATGCATCCGTTTATCGTGGGCTAAAAACGTAAGGAGCGCGATTCTGACACGCGAACGGACACGCGTGAACCGCCGCGCATGCGGCGCTTACAGAAAGGCGAACTGATTGGAGTCCTGCTGGCGCCGCACCCGTAAGCGTGTACGGTCGCTCGCCCGTTGCCGCGTGTCGGCCCTCGGGTTCGGGATGCCAGGTAGGAGTTGGACGCTAAGGGTGCAGCATTAGTTTCTGCACTCGCCAGTTGAGCAGCTCCGCAACATACAAAACATTTTCCGAGGGACACGCAATCTCGTGTATCCAGCCGAACTGCTTCATCTGCTTGCCTGATTCGCCGAGCACGCCGAGAACCTTCCCGTCGAGACTCAATTTGTACACGCGACCGGGATAAGCATCCGATGCATACAGTACCTGGCGCGGACCCGGCGTGATGCAAAGCGCCCATGGCGCGCCCGGAGCCTGCGTGAGCGGCGAGCCGGCAGCTTCGAGCTTGGCCACGTCGGGCACCGGCCCGAGCGCCGGTTGTATCCCCGCGTCGAAAGGCACGTCGATACGGATTTCCCGCAGCACGTTTCCATCGCCGTCGAAAACCTGAATGCGCCGGTTGCCACGATCCGCGACATAGATATTGCCTTGTGCATCTGCGGCGATGCTGTGGGGCGTATTCAGCTGACCGGGTTTGTTGCCGGGCTCTCCGAAGGATTTGATCCAGCGGCCGTTCCTATCCACTTTTGCGACGCGTGAGTTGATGTAGCCGTCGCTGATGTAGGTGTTGCCGGCGGGATCCCATGTCACGTCCGTAACCTGTCTGAAGCGGCCGATTTCCGGAGGCAGCGGCGGCTTGTGGCGCTCTACGGGCCCTGTTTCCTTGTCGGATGCCTCCTGCTTGCGTCCGAACACCATCACGACGCGGCCTTCCGGATTGAACTTGATGACCATATCGGAGCCTTTGTCAGTGGCCCAGATGTTGTCGTCTTTATCAATGCGCACGGTGTGGCCGAACGACCATGCGTACAGATTCTTGCCGATCTCGCGGATGAATTTGCCATTCTCGTCGAACTCGAGCAATTGCGCGGCAGCGGCGCCATATGCCGGCCCGTTCGTGTTGCCGCGGGAGAATACGAAAACATGTCCTTTCGAGTTGACGGCGACGCCCGTCACTTCGCCCAGATGTACGTCTTTTGGCATCTTGACGGGATCCGGTGCAGAATCGAACCGGATAACGGGAACTTCCTGCGCGTATGCGTAAACACTGAACGACAAAGCCGTAGCGACAAACCAACCTTTCATGACCCCTCCCTGAATTGGACGTGCTGAGCCACGCGCAAACGTTGCTTTGCGCTCTCCTCGTTGACCGCTTCGACTCAGTCGAGCGGCTCTAGCTTTATGATTGAAGCGCCGTGATTACTGCCGACCCAGAATGTCACTGGCGTCGTCCAGTTGTCGACGAACACGCGTCGCACATTCGTGGATCGCGGAAGCAGATATTCGACAGCTTCCCCAGTTTTCGTATTCAGCCGTGCCACCTGGTCGCTCAACATCGATCCTGTCCACGCCTCCCCGTTCCTGTCGATCGCAACATCGTACGGGCTCAGCCACGGTGTCTTCATCGGCCATTCCGTGAACTGTTCCGTTTTGGTATCGAACATCGCGATTTTGTTGCCGCGGTATTGGGCAAACCAGAGGCGGTCCTGGGCGTCCATCATGCCGCGTCGCGGACCGGAGCGGGACGTGGGCGTCGTGTACAGCGTAATCTTTCCGGTGCTCGCGTCGATGCGGCCGATGTGCTCGTTCGCGATATCGGTAAACCACGCGTTGTTACGCGAGTCGGCGATGACATCATAGATGTTGTGAAGACGCTTCGACCCTTTGAACGGCTCCCACGTCTCGAATTTGCCTGACGCGAGGTCGAGACGGTGGACACCCGCGAACCCGTTGTTCTGCGTCCACACCTTGCCATCGACGGCGTAGTGGAAAGGGCTCGTCATGTTAACTTGCGTATTGTCGCGGTTCCACTCAGGCGGCAATTGCCAGATCTGGAACTTTTCAGTCCGGCGGTCGAACTTCGCGACCGCAGCTTGGTACATCATGCCGAGCCAGAGATTGCCATCCTTGTCATTGCGCAGCGAGAGCGAGCCCAAAGGCCAGCCTTTCTTGAGCTCCGGCAAAGGATATTCCGTGATTTTTCCTGTTCGCGGATCGAGCTTGCCGATGGCTTGCGCACCGAAGTCGCAGTACCACGCCATGCCGTCCAGGACCACGACATCATGCGGTTCGATGGTCTGCCGCGGCAGATCGTATTGCGTGATGACAACTTTCGTGGCGCGTCCTTTCGGACGCGGATAGGGTTTGAGCGTATATGACCAATCCTCGCGTGAGCCCAGGTTCACTGTGGCGAGCCATTCGGCCTGGTCCTTCTGCACCCGCGCCCGATCTTCTCCAATGAGCTCCAGATCGCGAGTGGCTCGGCGCAGCTGCGGCTGCAGCGGCGTGCTCTGGTTCGCATAGGTGCTCATGCGCTTGAGCGTCTGGATGAAGGCGTCCGTGTCATGGTGCGATCGCACGATGCGCTCCGCGGTGTGGCAACTCACGCAATTAAGCAGCGTCGCCTTCTGCTGCTGCGTTCCGGGCATGCTCGCGATCCATTCTGCGTTGCTCAGTTGAGCCGCGATGTCTTTCGCCTTGCGCAGCTTCAAATCCGCGCTGCTACCTTGGGCCACTTCAACGCGAGACGGTCCGTCCAGATCGTAGCCAACGGCGCGTATCGCGAGCGCGTACGCGCCCGGCTCGAGCTTTGCTTGCGGAAAACGGTAACGCCCCTGCTCATCGCTCACGACGGTGATGCTGATGCTCGAGCCCGCTTTTTTGGCGCTGACCAGCACGCCTTCCATGCGGCCCTCTTCAACGGACATCACGAGACCCGTGAGCGCAGGTACCGCATCCGTTTGCGCAGCGCATACGGAACACGCCACGTCGGCGAGCAGAACAAAGACGAAAAATCCCAGATAAGGCAACCTTGTCATCACGTCCTCCTTGTAGCCATTCGTGAAAGACAAGAGGTTGTCGCGCCTCCTCAGCGCCGGCGTGTATTGCCGAGCTCCCCTTTTTCTTGAGCACAGCATCCACGCCTTGCGCGCGAACGTCAAGAGTGTGGCTCGAACGGCAAGCTGGGAACGGCAAAACGAAAAGCGCGCCGCGGAAGGCGGCGCGCTTGGGTCCGGGACTGCCCGGCGGCGTAAACCAGCGCTGGACTGCGTCCGAAGGTCAGCTCGGCGGCTTCACCCGGGTGTTTTTGTAGAAAGCGCGATAGTTCTCGTAGTCGCGGTTGTCCGCGGGCATGAAGCCCAGCTTGTCTTTGATTTTCAGCAACTCGGCTCCCGCCTCCAGTACTCTGCGGCCTTCCGGGTCATTCGTCATGTTCACGAAAGCGTCCCTGACGGCCGCCACTTTTTCTTTCGACACCTTCGGGCTCACCATGATGCAAAGGTCGTTGAAAGCCTCCGAGTTCCACAGCAGCCGGTATTCGAAACCTTCCCGGCGCGCGTAACGTTCGAGGATGGTGTCGTTGACTGCTGCCGCCGCAACCGTGCCGACCTTGAGCTGTGCAAAGCTCGCCTCTTGATTGCTCGTGAATACGGGCTTCACATTTACTTTGGCCTTCAGCAGCGCATCCATAGGCAATTGAAAAGCCGCAAATGCATCGGGGCTTGGGAATGCCACTTCCTTACCGTCGAGCTCTTGCAGGCTTTTGAGCGGGGAGTCGTTGGGGACGACGATTTGCCCGCGAATGCCGCGCCCGGCAGGCCTGACGATCACGCGGAAGCCCAGCCGATCGCGTTCGGGGGTGAAGAAATGGTTCGTGAACAGAAAGTCGTACGCACCTTGTTCCGCCAGTGCGTTACCTTCCTGAACCGTCTTCGCCAGACGCAGTTCGAGCGGCACTCCGCTTTTTTTGCTGACGTAAATCAGGATCGGATTCCAGTATTGCGCCGTCAGCGCGATGGAGCGCTGGTTCAGCACGTTGAAAGTGTAGGGTTGTTCCGCGGCACGCGTTGCCGATAGCGGACCGAATATGGCCGCAAGGATGAGCCCCAGACTCATCAGCATTTTTCGATACATGCATGTCTCCCTTTTGAAGCGCTGCTGCGGCTTGCCCGGAATCGCTCGGGTTTGAATAAGACGAGGGGCGAATAATCGCGCATTTTGTCGACCGGCGTCCGTGTCGAATTTGGCGGCGGAAACGAACGATCGAACGATTGCAGAGGAAACTAGGTCTCGACCTGCGCTCCAGGCTCGACTACGCGGTTCGGCGGCAGTTGATGTGGTTCGGGGTCGATGCCCAGGTGAACTCCCATTTCATGTGCGGGTCGAAGACGCCTTGTCAGTAAAGACCACGCGAAATACGGCACCTGCAGTGCTCAAGCGCGGCTCGACGGACACTTCGGCGCCATGTAGCAGCGCAATTTCGCGAACGATCGCAAGCCCGAGTCCGCAGCCGCCTGCAGGGCTTCCAGGGAGCCGATGAAACCGCTCGAATATGCGTGTGCGCTCTGCCTGCGGAATTCCCGGACCGTCATCCTCTACCGCGATTTCGATATGCGGTTCGCTGATGAGCCGAACAGTGATTGATCCCCCCGGAAGCGCAGCGTAGCGCAACGCGTTGTCGATCAGATTGTTGAGCAGCTCCGCAAGCAGCACCTCGTGACCGATTGTCATCACGGGTCCGGTCTCACCCGAAAAACCAAGATCGATGTTTTTAGCCAGCGCTTCGGGCACCCAGTCTCTGCACGTTTCCTGCACGAGCTTGGATATATCCAGACGCACCAAATCGTGCTTCGGATCACTGCCCGGCTCCGCCTTGGCGAGCGTGAGCAGTTGATTTACGAGCCGGTTCACGCGACGCGATGATGATTGAAGCTGAACCAGTGCCGGCTTGATCGATTCGAGGTCGGCTGCAAGCAGGACCCGTTCGATCTGCGCCGTCAGTCCTGCCAGCGGGGTTCGCAGCTGATGTGCGGCTTCGGAAATGAAGCGCTGTTGTGCATTGTGTGCAGCTTCGAGCCGCTCCATCAGACCGTCGAGGGCGTCTATAAGCGGGCGCACTTCATCGGGAACCCGCGAGTGGCCGACCGACCGCAGATCGCCCCAACCGCGCTGCGCGAGCGCCGAGGCGAGCTGATTGAGGGGCGCAAGACCCAGCCGCACGCCATACCAGACGAGCGCTGCGACCAAGCCCGTGACAATCAGGAGCGGCAGCACCAAGGTAAACAGCAAACGGTTCGACAAGCGATTTCGTTTTACGAGCGTTTCCGCGAACAGTACGGTTGCGCCGGGCGCGCCTGAGGCAGTAAACAGCGTATATGCGCCCACGCGCACCCGTTCGCCGTCGATTTGCGCGTCGTAGAAACTGACGGGGCTCTCTTCGCTGGCCGACACGGAAGGCGCGGGTATCCGAGCATTACCAGCGACATCGGAACCGTCGGCTGCGATTACACGATAAAAAATGCGGTCGTAAGGATCCGAAACCAGGATCTCCTGTGCAGCGCGCGGCAAAGTGAGTGTGGGTTCGCGGTCAGGCCCAAGCTGGATCTGTTGAGCGAGTGAGCGGGCCGAATCGAAGAGCGCCGTGTCGTAGGCCTCGGTCGCGATGGTCAATCCGAGTCGATAGGCAAAAAATGCGCTCACGAAAACCACGAGCAACACCGGAGGAAGCAGGCGCCAAAGCAGCTGACCTCGCAGTGTGGGTCGCCGCGCTTCGAGGGGCATGTGCATCTGGTCAGTCGGCGTGCTGTGGCCGTTCCAGCAGATAGCCGAGACCCCGTATCGTCCTGATGGTAACGCCGGAATCCATCAGTTTCTTGCGCACGCGATGCACGTATATCTCGATCGCGTTGGGACTGACCTCTTCGTCCCACTCATACAGACTTTTCATCAGCGCATCTTTACTGACCACACGCCCCGCACGCGCCGCGAGCAACTCGAGTACCGCCCACTCACGGGCGGACAGCTCCACCCCTGCGCCATCCACGAGCGCCCGGCGCCCTTTCAGATCCAGCACCAAACGGCCAAGCGAAATCTCGTTCTCGGCAATGCCCTGAGCGCGGCGCACGAGCGCGCGCATGCGCGCCTCCAGCTCGCCCATCTCGAACGGTTTGGTCAGATAATCGTCCGCGCCAATGTCGAGCCCGTGTATGCGGTCGTGAACGGAGTCGCGCGCAGTCAGAACGAGCACGGGAACGGCGGCCTTGCGCTTGCGCAGGCGGCGAAGAACTTCGAAGCCGTCGAGCAGAGGGAGCTCGATATCAAGGATCACGAAATCGTATTCCTCTGTGCTGAGCGCGCGGTCGCCTTCGGCACCGGTTGTCATACAATCCACAGCATGCCCCCGACTGCGCAGGGAATGCGCGAGCCCATCAGCAAGTATGGCGTCGTCTTCGACGACGAGAATACGCATCTATCGTTGTTTTGGGATTACGGCGTTCAGACCACTTAGGTCACGGTGGAGTTCAAACGCTTGCGCACAGCAAGCTTCGAGAAAGGAAAAGCGGCCATCATAGCCGGCCTTGGCCGCCATTAGAAAGCGGCTTCAACTCAGCAACGGGGGAGCGGGCCACAGCGGCCTGGCGCCCGCTCGTCAAGTCATGCACGTTCGAAAAACCATCCTCACCGTCTGCGCAGGAGCGATCCTCTTTGGAGGTGGCTACGCACTGTACCGTTACGCGAGCGGCTCTTCAGATCATGCACCAGCGAACGAATTGCCTGCCACCGCAACCGAGCCCGGGGTCGTGCGGTATCCGCGAGGCTCGCCGCAATTGCAATTCATTGCGACGCAGGGTGTCGTGTTGCTTCCCGAGCCGCTGCTCGAACCGCTCAATGGCCGCGTCGCCTATGATGAGAACTATACGTCACGCGTCGCGGCGCCGATTTCCGGCCGCGTCATCAAAATCGAAGTTCAGCCTGGCGACAAGGTCAAGGCCGGGCAGCCGCTCGCCTGGCTTGATGCACCCGAGTATGCAGCCGCCGTCGCGGACGTGCAGAAAAACGACAATGACGTACGTCTGAAAACCCGCGCATACCAGCGCGCGAAAGAGATGGTGGATGCCGAGGTGCTCGCGCGCAAGGACTATGAAGCCGCCGAGACCGATCTAAAACAAGCGCAGGCGGAGCTCCATAGAGCACAGCTCAAGCTGCGCAATCTGAACTCGGGCTCACAGACTGCGCGCGATGACGGAAGATTCGCCGTGCGCGCGCCGATATCCGGGGTAATCGCGGACCGGCAAGTCAATCCCGGCGGCGAGGTGCGGCCGGATGCGCAGAACCCACTCTTCGTCATCACGGATCCGACGCGGGTCTGGGTCATGATCGACCTGCCCGAGCGCTACCTCGGGAAAGTCGCGGTCGGCCAGATCGTCTCGGTGGAAGTCGATGCTTACAAGGGTATCGACCTGAATGGCCGCATCGCTTCGATCGGCCAGGTGCTCGATGCCGCGACCCGTCGGGTACAGGTACGCAGCGTGGTCGAGAATCAACGGCAGCTGCTCAAACCGGAGATGTTCGCCCGTGTCACGCCTTTGAGCGAAGAGCGGCAGAAGCGTGCACGCATTCCGAATAGCGCGTTAGTGAGCGAAGGGCTGTACAGCTTTGTTTTCGTCGAAAAGGAACCGGGTGTATTCGAGAAGCGCAAGCTCGAGCTCGGCCTGCAGGGTCGGGATGAAAGTTATGTGAAGAGCGGCTTATCCGAAGGCGAAAAGATCGTGGCCTCCGGAGCCCTGTTGCTCCAGTCAGAGCTCGCGTCACGCCACTGATATGATCGACCGTCTCATCACCTTTGCGCTTCAGCAGCGGGTGTTCGTCTTTGCTGCGGCGATCCTGATCGCCATTTTCGGCTGGCGCGCGTGGCGCGACCTTCCCGTCGAGGCATTTCCCGACGTGCAGGACGTGCAGGTAATCATCATCACGCAAGCACTCGGGAAGGCGCCCGAAGAAGTCGAGCGCAGCATCACGTTGCCGATCGAGCTCGAGATGAGCGGCGTGCCTCGCATGACGCAGCTGCGCTCGGTCTCGATCACTGGGCTGTCCCTCGTTACTCTTACGTTCGCCGACGACACCAACGACTACTTTGCGCGCGCGCAGGTGCTCGAGCGGCTGCAGAACGTAAATCTGCCTTCCGGTATCCAGCCCTCGCTCGCACCGCTGACGAATGCGATCGGAGAGATCTATCGCTACGTCATCGAAGCGCCACCCGCCATGCCCTTGTACGAAGTGCGCGCTATTCAGGACTGGATCATCCGTCCCGCGTTGCGCAGGGTGAGCGGTGTCGCGGACGTCGTGAGCTTCGGCGGCGCGATCAAGGAATATCAGACGCGGTTGAATCCCTCGCTGCTTCGAAAATACGGCATCACGATCGATCAGGTGGCGACGGCGTTGGGCGCGAACAGCGCGAACACTGGGGGCGGCATCCTGCCCCGCGGGGAAGAGGCGCTCGTCATACGCAGTGTCGGGTTGTTCGAAAACCTGGATGACATTGCGCGGGTCGTCATCGCGAGTCGCGGCGGCAGACCCATCGTTGTGGGCGATCTCGGGACCGTCGAAATCGGATCCCGGACCCGGACCGGCATCGTCGCTTTCAACGATAAGAACGAAATCGTCCAGGGCATCGTGCAGATGATCAAGGGCCAGGACCCCGCCAAAGTCGTGGTCGACCTGAAGCAGGAGATCGACCGGCTCGGCCTGCGCCTGCCGCAAGGCATAAAGATCAGGCCCTACTATGACCGCACGGATCTCGTTAAGCACACCGTCCACACGGTTACTGAAAATCTTGCGATCGGCGCGCTTCTCGTCGTAGCTGTGCTGCTCATCTTCCTGCGTAACTGGCATGCCGCGATCGCCGTAGCAATCGTGATCCCGCTGTCGCTCCTGGTCGCGTTCATCCTGATGGACGCCAAGGGTGTAGCAGCGAACCTGATCTCGCTCGGCGCAGTCGACTTCGGCATCATCATCGATAGTGCAGTCGTGCTCGTGGAAGCCTTGATGGTGCGCCTCGCGATCACTGCCAACGATCAGAACCCGGCACACAGCGGCTATGGATGGCGCTTGCACACCTTGAAAGCCGTAGCGGTCGAAATGGGACGGCCGATACTGTTTTCGAAGGCGATCATCATTCTCGCCTTCTTTCCGATCTTTACCTTCCAGCGGGTAGAGGGAAAGATTTTCTCGCCCATGGCGTATACGCTGAGCTTCGCACTGCTGGGCGCAATTCTCCTCACGCTCACGCTGGTGCCCGCGAGCCTGAGTGTGTCGCTCCGCTACACGGATCTCGCTGAAAAGCACAGTCGGTGGATGCACAATCTGCAGGAGCGCTACCGTGCATTCCTGCGAGACGCGATGCCAAGCCGCATGATCGTCGTCGGCGCCTCCTGCGCGCTCCTCGCGCTGTCTCTGATACTCGCGCCCTATCTCGGCAGCGAGTTCCTCCCCAAGCTCGACGAAGGCAATATCTGGCTCACGATCACACTTCCACCTTCGACTTCGATCGACAAGACGAAGGAGCTCGAGCAGAACGTGCGTGGGATCCTGCGCGGCTACCCCGAGGTCAATAATATCGTGACCCAGGTGGGCCGTCCCGACGACGGAACGGACCCGAAAGGTCCGAACAATCTCGAGGTGATGGCCGATCTCAAGCCGCGCGACTCGTGGCGCTTCGGAAGCAAGGAGCAGATGATTGCCGACATGACCGAGAAGCTCCACGCGATTCCCGGGCTGCCGACTAACTTCTCGCAGGTCATCGAGGACAACGTCAACGAGGCGCTGTCCGGCGCGAAAGGCGAAATCGTCGTCAAGATCTTCGGTCCGAACCTCGAGATACTCGAGCAGAAAAGCGAGCAGCTCGTACAGATCCTCTCGGGCATTCGCGGCGCCGCCGACGTGGGCGCCTTCAAGGTCGGTGGCCAGAGCGAGCTCACGATCACGCTCGATCGCATGCGCATGGCGCGCTACGGCATCAATATCTCCGACGTCAATGCAACGGTTGAAAGCGCCCTCGCGGGCTCCAACGTCAACACCTTCTTCGAAGGCGACAGGCGCTTCAACGTGACAGTCCGGCTCGCACCCGAATATCGGGATGCAGTCGACGATGTCGCGGACCTTCCGATCGCTTTGCCAGGAGGCGCCGGAACGATACCCCTGGGCTCGATCGCCGACGTTGCCGTGAAGCAAGGCGTCGGTCGTGTTTCGCGGGAGGGAGGCGGACGCAACGTCGCGGTGAAGGCAAACTTGCTGGGCCGCGACCAGGGCAGCTTCGTCGCCGAGGCCATGCAGAAAGTCGATGCGCAGGTGAAGCTCCCGGCCGGCTATTACATGACGTGGGGCGGCCAGTTCGAAAACCAGCAGCGTGCCATAGCCAGGCTCAAGATCATTATTCCGCTCTCCGTGCTCGCCATTTTTGTCCTCTTGTTCTGGGCTTTCAAATCGATGAAGCAGGCACTGCTCGTCATCCTGATGGTGCCGTTCACGCTGATCGGCGGGCTGGCTGCGCTCGGCATTGCAGGCCTGCACCTGTCGGTATCGGCCGCAGTCGGCTTTATCGCCGTCGCGGGCATCTCGGTGCAAAACGGCGTGATCATGGCTTCGCAGTTCAATGAGCTCATGCAAAAGGGCCGCACGATGGCCGATGCGATACTCGAAGGTGCCGTGCTGCGCTTGCGGCCTATTCTTATGACGGCCATGATGGCGGGGCTGGGACTGCTGCCGGCAGCGTTGTCTCACGGAATCGGATCGGAAACCCAGCGTCCATTTGCCGTTGTCATTGTCGGCGGCATCGTTTCGGCCACGCTGTTCACGCTCGTGCTGCTGCCGCTGCTCTATTCGCTCGTGGCGCACGAAGAGCCTGTGATGCCTCCCGACACCGAGCCTCAGCCGGTCACGTCATGACCGGCAATATAAGCCGGGCCACACGAGAGCGTGTCGGCGCAATTGCACCAAAATCGCGGCGCAACGCTCGTCGAACGTGGCTTACATGTGCGCTCTCCGCGCTGCCGCTCTTCTTTGCAGGCGGATGTGCAGTCGGACCTGATTTCCATCTGCCCGATTTCTCGCGCGTCTCGAGCTATACATCCACCCCACTGCCGGAAAAAACGGCGTCGGCGCCTGTGCCGGGCGGAGCGGCCCAGCATTTCGCTCCGGGTGCTGAGCTGCCGGCGCAATGGTGGACACTCTTTCGCTCCGAGCCGCTCAATCGCATGATCGAAGAGGCGCTAAGAGCGAGTCCAACGCTCGAGGCAGCCGATGCAGCTTTACGACAAGCACAGGAGATGGTGTACGCGCAACGCGGGTTTTTCTATCCGACGGTTCAGGCGAGTTTCTCACCTTCTCGTCAGCGTAATGCCGTAGGCACACTGGCGCCTAATCTCAGCTCGGGCCAGCCGACTTACAACCTGTACACCAGCCAGCTCGGAATAGGATATACACCCGACATATTCGGCGCGAACAGAAGGCAGGTCGAATCGCTGCAGGCCTCTGCAGAAGCTCAACGCTTCCAACTGCACGCAGCGTATGTAACGCTCACCACCAACGTAACGTCGACCGTGATCCAGGAAGCCGCCCTGCGAGCGCAAATCGCGGCGACCGAAAGCATCATCGAGATTCAGCGCGACCAGCAGCGGCTGCTGCAGCGCCAGTTCAATGCGGGCGCGATCGCCAGGACGGACCTGGTCGCACAGGAGGCATTGCTCGCGCAAACGTTGGCCACACTGCCACCTTTGCAGAAACAGCTTTCACAACAGCGGCACCTGCTCACCGCATTGCTCGGGCGTTTGCCCAGCGATGAGCCGGTGGAACGCTTCGAGCTCGCTTCGCTCGAGCTTCCCCAGGAGCTGCCGCTGGGCGTCCCATCCAGGCTCGTAGAGCAACGGCCAGACGTGAGGGCGGCGGAAGGGCAATTGCACGCAGCCAGCGCGCAGATCGGCGTTGCTACAGCGAACATGCTTCCGTTGACGACGATTACCGCTGCCATGGGCGGAGTCTCTACGAACTTCGCGCAGATGTTCAGCGCGGGAAATATTTTCTGGGCCGTAGGTTCAAATGTCGCGCAGACGCTCTTTGCCGGCGGAACCCTGAAACACCGTAAGAAAGCCGCGGAAGCGGCTTATGACCAGGCAGCGGCTCAGTATAAAGGCACCGTCATTACTGCGTTCCAGAACGTAGCCGATACCCTGCGGGCGCTCGAATTCGATGCGGAAGCTCTTAGCGCGCAGGTCGTAGCCGAGCGCGCAGCGCGACAGAATCTGGAATTCGCCAACAAAGCGGTTATGCTGGGCGCAGCCAGCCGCCTCGCGCTGCTCAGTGCGCAGCAGACGTATCAACAGGCACTGCTCAACGGCGCACAGGCGCGAGCCAACCGCTACGTCGATACAGTGGCACTGTTCCAGGCATTAGGCGGCGGGTGGTGGAACCGATCGGATCTGCCTGTTCCGCCGGACGGTCTCTAAAGGCGCGCGAGCCGAGACGGTGCGCACCCGGAGCGGCTTCGGTTCGTTCAGCATATGGAACGCCACGCGCGCCGGTTAAAATTTCAGAGCCCTATTCTCCTTCGCTTCTGACATACAATTTGGGGGAGCACGCATGCAGGGACCCCTGCCGCGATTTCGCGTGTAACCGCCGAAGAGGTGAGTGATGAATGCGTTCCGCTATTTGGTCCTGTACGTCCTTTTGCTGCAAGCGGGTATCTGTTTCGCGCAAAAGAAAATACCGGTAGAAGTAGCCCACGCCGGAAACGATTCAGTGGGATATACGGTTGCCGAGGAACTGAGAGCCGCGATCCGCGCAGCTCAAGGCGCTTTGGTCATGCCCCAAGCGCTCGAGGCGAGCGACTATCCAGCGGGGCTTCGACTCACGATGGAACTCGGCCGCCCGCGGATCAGGCTTCAATTAGTGGGTGCGAACACGGTGCCTCCAGGCTCGGAGACACCGATCGCAGTCAACATCGTTTACGATTCGGCGGACGTGCCTCTGGGCGGGGCCTACATCCGCAGCGTTGTCGAAATGTGCGGGGTCGATAACGCGAGCTCCTGCGCAGCAAGAATCCTGGCGGCTACCAACCGCTCTGTCGAGTGGCTGCGGGAGAACTGGCCGTCACTCTGGAAAACGTTGTAAGCGCCTCCGGTCGCGCGCCTATTTCCGTCGCCGGTCGGGCCTTGCGAAACCGTCTTCGTGCTGCGATGTGACTTCAGCTATTTGATTGGCAGAAATACTGCTGTCGCAAGGCTTTGCACGACCTTGACGATCGTCCGGTTGTTCTTGTCGGCGACGATTTTCGACAGCACATCCAGGTTACCGATGATCTTGCCGAACTCGCGTTCGTAGCTGAGGTTCTGGACCGAGCCCGCTGCCTCGTTCGACAGAAGAAACAGCTGCCCCTGCCCCGTGCGATTCGTCGAAAGCTTCCAGACCGCGATCTCTACATTGCGGGCCGCGTTGTAGAGCGCCTGCGCGTCCAGATCGTCCAGAATGAAAAACTCCGTCTTGTTGTTGAAAGCCGTCTGGATCATGCTCGCCACACCGGCTGCGAATGCGAGCACGCGATCGCCAGGATAGTCGTCGCGAAATGCGAGCTGGATCGCGTGCGTGTCCCGGGCTCCGCCTAGCTCAACGAACTTCCAGTCATGGCGGCCCTCGAAAATTCGCGACACGCCCGCTGCCAGGCTCGGTTGCCTGCTTTTCTTCAACTCTCGAGGGTTACGTCGGTACAACTTTTCGGTCAGCCGCTTGAGATTGACGAAGATTTCCCGCTGCTGCGCCTCTGCAACCCGGTCGATGTCTGTCTTGGCGAGATGCAATGCAGTGAAGGTTCCCGAGGACGTCGCAGGCACGGTCCTGTCGTTGGCACAGGCGACCACGAGAAACACGCTGGCGAGCAGCGAAGAGCGCGTCAGCAAGCGCCTGACTTCCAGCAGCAACTTGCCCTCATGACGCAAAGTTCGTCGCGCGAAAGCCTCAGGAGGGCGCGTCCGGATTCGAGGATTGTTCGACGCGATTGCGGCCGCCTCTTTTTGCCCGGTACAGCGCGTCATCCGCTGACTGGATCAGCTCGTCGGCGCCGCGCGGAGGCGCACTCTCGACTGCTGCCACGCCGAGACTCACTGTCATCGGGACATCTCCCGCCGAGGTGGTGATCGGCTTTTTACCGACGGAGCAGCGTATTCGCTCCGCGACTACGAGCGCGCTCTCGATGCCGCAACCCGGCAACACGATGAGGAACTCCTCGCCGCCATACCGACCGATCGCGTCATACGGTCTCATCGGGGTCGCAAGGCGCCTGGCGGCTTCGCGCAGAACAGTGTCGCCGATCGCATGTCCGTGCTGGTCATTGACCTGCTTGAAATCATCCAGGTCCGCGAGAATGATTGCCACGGGTACCGACTTGCGTGCGACGAGTGCGAGCTCGCGATGCAGGATGTCGAGCACCGTCCCGCGATTGAGGACGCCGGTCAGGTCATCGTGCGTAGCCTGAAGCCGCAGATCTTCCTGCAGGGACAATATGCGCTCACCGGCGCTCAGCCGTACTCGAAGCTCGTCCACATCGAAAGGCTTGCTCAGATAGTCGTCGGCTCCCGCTTCCATTCCGGCGACGAGGTCCTGCTTCTGGCCCTTGACCGTAAGCATCACGATGTACACGTACGGCACTTTGCTTGACTGGCGCACGCGTCGGCAGACCTCCACGCCATCCATCCCGGGCATCAACCAGTCCAGGAGCGCAAGCGAAGGTGCGTCTTCGCGCTGCAGCAGCTCCCAGGCTTCGGCTCCGTCCCGTGCCACCAGGACGTCGTAGCCGAGCTTGGCGAGGAGCGTTTCCAGCTTGAGTCGCGTACCGTCTTCGTCGTCTGCAATCAGTATTTTCACTTAAGCTCGGTCCTTGCTGAATTCAACAAGCGTCGCCTGAAGCTCCCCCATGGCTCTCTCCAGCTCTGCCTGCGCCGCAGCGGCCTGCGTCAGGTCTCCGTCACGCCCCATGCTCTCCAGCCGGAAGGCTGCATCGTAGGTCTTCTTCGCCACAAAGTTCGTCACGGAGCCTCTGAGCTTGTGTGCCGCGCGCTCCAGCGTAGGCGCATCACCGCGCGAAATGGATTCGCGAACCTCTTCCAGCAGTTGTGGGGCTTGCAACAGAAAAAGGTCGACGATACGCCGCAGAAGCTCGCGGTCGCCTTCAAGCGCATTCAAAGCAGCATCGAGATCAGATACGAGTAACTGGCGCACGGGCGTAATGTAGCAGAAGCCCGGTGTTTCGCGCTTCTACTGGCTGCAGGTCCACGCAAATCCAGTATGCAAACGTGATACATGGCTCGTCAATGTCTGTGGAGACGCTCTGACGTCGATGAAACCACGGGTCTTGACATACAAAGCCAAATGCCCGATCAACACGCACGGCCCTGCTTTAAGCGCGTGTTTATGGTGGCTGCAATTGTTGCAGGGCCGCCTCCAGAGTCGTCCACGGCAACGCTGCACAACGTACGCGAGACGGGAACCGGTTCACCGTATCGAGTATCGCACGCCATTCCGCGCTCATTGCTTCAGGAACAGCAGGGGCGCGCGCTTGGACGATCGACAGGAAATGCCGGAGCAACAGTTCCACCTCGGCTCTCGACATGCCTTTGACCATTTCGCTCATGATCGAGGCCGACGCCATCGAGATGCCGCAACAGGTGCACTGAAAACCGACATCGGCAAGCCGGTCGTCGACCAGCCTGATACCGACGACCATCTCATCGCCGCAAAGCGGATTCGCACCCGCTGCCTCTTGGGTCGCATCGACCAGCGCGCGGTAATTGCGCGCGTTTCTGATGTGATCCATGATGAGCGCGTCGTACAGATTTGGGGCGGACATGGCTCCTTCGCACGGTGCAGACACATCGGCACAGCACTTGCCCTGCGAGTATATTCGACAGCGCGTATTCGCGTGCTGAGCCACGTGCAGGCTCGGCTGCGCACCCAGGTCGGCGCGTTCCAGGCGTACAATAAATCTGCCGCGTCCCTGTGAAATCCATTCCAGCCAAGGTGAATCGCTCATGGCAACTCAAACTCATTCGTGGTCCGACGTCCCTACCGGGCTCGCGCTGTTGCGCGATCCGCTGCGCAACAAAGGCACGGCGTTCACGCTGGAGGAGCGCGATGCGCTCGGTCTGCGAGGACTCCTTCCGGCTCGGGTGCACACCCAGGACGAGCAGGCAAGCCGCGTCATGCTCAACTTGCGCAATCTCTCGGATCCACTCGAGAAATATGTCGCGTTGAATGCGCTGCACGACCGCAACGAGGCACTCTTCTTTCGCGTCGTCATCGATCACATAGACGAAATCATGCCCATCATTTACACACCGACAGTGGGACTCGCCTGTCAGAAGTTCGGGCAGATCTTCCAGCGGCCGCGCGGTGTGTTCATCAGCATCCAAGAGCGCGGGCGAGTCGCCGAGGTGCTGCGAAACTGGCCCTACCCCGCACGCATGATCGTGGTGACTGACGGCGAGCGCATTCTGGGGCTCGGCGATCTCGGCGCAAACGGTATGGGTATACCGGTGGGCAAGCTCGCGCTATACACGGGCTGCGGCGGCATCGATCCGCGAGTCTGTTTGCCCGTGACGCTCGATGTGGGCACCAACAATGCTGAGCTTCTTGCCGACCCCTACTACGTTGGGCTCCGCGAGCGCAGGGTAAGTGGCGATGCGTACGACGAGCTCATGGAGGAGTTCATTACCGCTGCGCACCAGGTGTTCCCGGGCGTGGTCATTCAGTTCGAGGATTTTGCGAACCATAACGCGTTTAGACTGCTCGAGAAGTACCGCGATCGCATTCCGACGTTCAACGACGACATACAGGGCACGGCCGCAGTCGCGCTCGCGGGCATCTTTTCTGCGCTGCGGGTGACCGGGGAAAACTTGACGGATCAGCAATTCCTGTTCATGGGCGCAGGTGAAGCTGCAGTGGGCATTGCAGACCTGATCTCTTCGGCTATGGAGACGAACGGGCTGTCGGCTGCAGAAGCACGCGAGCGCTGCTGGCTCTTCGACTCGCAGGGGCTCGTCGTGAGCGGGCGGCCGAAGCTCGCCGGGCACAAGCTGCTCTACGCCCATGACCACGCGCCGATCGAGGATTTCGTAACCGCTATCAGGACGCTGAAACCCACCGGCATCATCGGGGTCGCTGCAGTGGGTGGCACGTTCACACGCAGCGTGCTCGAAGAAATGGCGCGCATCAACAAGCAGCCTATCGTTTTTGCGCTTTCGAATCCGACGTCCCAGTCGGAGTGCACGGCAGAGGAAGCGTATCGCTGGACTAATGGGCGCGCACTCTTCGCGTGCGGCAGCCCGTTCGATCCAGTCACGATCGACGGCAGGACTTTCGTGCCGCGTCAGGGCAACAACTCCTACATTTTTCCCGGGATCGGGCTCGGCGCCATTGCGAGTGGCACGCAGCGTATTACGGACGACGTGTTCATGGCTGCCGCATACAAGCTCGCGCATCTCGTCAGCGAATCTGACCTGGAGCAGGGCAGCCTGTATCCAGCCCTTTCGCGCACCCGTGAAGTGTCGGCGCATATCGGGACGGCCGTTGCCGAAGCTGCCCACACGCGAAAGCTGACGGAGCAAAGACGGCCTGCGGACGTCTTCGCGGATGTGGAGGCTCAGATGTACGAACCGAGTTACCCGAGTTACGCCTAGCCAGCGTTATCTGATTTCAAGACGGACGTTCTTCATCGCGAAATCATCCGGCGCATCTTCGATCGAGAAACCTAGCACCCGCGCAAGCGCCAGCATGCGCTTGTTGGCGGCGAGTATCTGTCCGGTCATGATTCTCAAGCCGCGCTCACGTGCGAGGTCAATCAGCAGCAGCATGAAGTGCCGACCTAAGCCTAGACCCTGCCAATCTGCTGCAACGACGATCGCGAATTCACACGATTCGTTATCCGCCTGCATGACGTAACGCGCAACGCCAATCTGCAACTCGCGCTCGTGCCGTTTCACGACGGCTATCAAGGCCATCTCGCGCTCATAGTCGATGTGTGTGAAGCGTTCGAGCATCTGGGGTCTCAGCTCCTTGAGCGCCATCATGAATCGCATGTAACGGGCTTCGGGACTCAATGCGGCAACGAACGCGCGCTCGATCTCCGCATCCTCCGGACGGATGGGCCTTATTGCGACGAGCGTGCCATCCGGGGCCCGCCACTGCGACACAAGATGAGCTGGATATAAGGATTTCGACATCGCATCTGCGCCGGCTGGGGCAGCGAATTGAGAATTGTAAGCACGCGAGCCCCGCTTAGGAATTCGAAGCTGATCAGTGACGGGGGCGATCGATAGTCTTAAGGGGGGCGTCGAGGTGCGCGCGTAAGGCGGGCAGTTACTGCGAGTCAGAACGAAGGTCCGACACGGCTCTGGACTGTGTATCTGATGCTTTGATAAGGGCTATTGTGCTGCCTGAGCGGCAGCGGGCTACTTGTGCTAGGGACACCACCGCGTCGGGCCCTCTGACGGAGGGCCTGACGCGATAGCGTTATGGCGTTACCGGGCGGGTTGAACAGCCCGCCAGGCGCGCTCCGTGCCGCGCCGCTCTTCACCTTCCCACACGACATAGCCGTGCTTGACGGCGTCCGCGGTGCAGTCACTCAGAGTCTTGAAAGGGCGTTTCGACGCTTGATGCTTTCCGTCAGGCTTCGAGACCTGCCATGCCCACGTTCCGTTCTGATTCAGGATGAACGTCCAGTTGCGGCGTTTATCCGCATTCCCACCTTTGCTAGCGACGGAAAAAGATGCGGACTGCTGGTCGAGCGCCACGGCACTTGACATACATGCATTGCTGTTCTCATTCACGATTTGAGCTCCCCAATTTGCTCCAGATACGATCGGCTTGCCTCCCAAACCGAAAGACTCCAGAGACCCTGCGCACAGTGCAGGCACAGGCCTGCGAGACCTCAACTGTCGTGTTTTTTTGGCGCTGCCGGTTAGGCAATTTGACGCACGCCGGCGACTCATCTGGATTTCCGACCCGTAGCGATTCCGTGAAAAAGATCACATCCAGGCACAATGCAGCCGACAAAGTGTGACTTTAGTCGCAACGTAGGCTCATTGCGGCATTCGGGCCGAAGTCCCGGAGGCCGACAGCTGAAAAGGAGCCACATCATGAAGAAAACAGGGGAGCTGCTGCAATCGTCCGCGGCGGACATGAAGCTCGACCGCCTCGAGATCTATTCGCTTACCGCAAGGGGTCTCATGCTGGCGGTTGTGTTGCTGATGGCGTTTTCTATACTGAGCGGCTTCTCGGGCTGATCGGCCTCCGTTAACGCAGCGCCGCTCTCGATTTCGGATGCCGCAGCCGGCGAGCGGTGGGCCGTTTTACAGGCTGCTGCTCGGAAAAAGAATAGCCCCACTTGTCGCGTAATCAGGAAGGATATCGGCACGGATGTCCGCTTCTGCAAGACGGCACTCGCAGGTCATAGACGTAATCGCGCGCTCGACCTCACGGAGATCGTCGGCGGGATGGAGGGGCCAACGGAATCCTTCGGTCATTCCATCGTCGAGTGGCGTCCACAGCGTCACGCGCACTTCCCCGCTCGCGTGCGACGACAAAGTGACGCTGGGGTCCCCAAGCGCTGAACGGAAACGCCTGACCGTGTTGCTCATGAACAGGTTGAAGGCGGCCTCGAGTCCCGCTCGGCGCCCAGCGTAAGCAGCGGTATAAAGGCCAGCCGGCTGACGCGGCATGGGAAGCAGCTGAACGCTTGGTGTAGCAAGCTGGGCGGCCATCGCGCGCAGAGCGGGCGTGCCCCAGGCCCCCACATTCGCTCCGGTTTCCACGACGTCCGGCGCATCCGCAGGCGCAATAGCGGCGCCAAGTGAAAAACGAACGTGGACTTCTTCTATCCCCCGCAACACCTGAATCGGTGCGGGCGGCACATCTCTGAGCCCGGCGTTCTGCCAGCCCCTTAGTACTTTGCTGGGAGCGAGCGATTCGATTGCGCCTATTGCACAGAGAGCATTGCTCAGACCGAGGTTGCGGCTCGGCCCGAATACGCCGTGGTGCTCGAGCACTCGCGCAAGCGCCCCAGCGTCGGGCAACACGCACGCGACCGTTGCCGGAGCCTGTCCCCCGCACACGATGATCCACGGAATCGCAAATACACGCGCCGCCACCGCCTCCTCTGCAGAAGGCTTTTCAACTGCGACGCACAGGGCGGTCCAAACGCGCGCGTACTGCGCTTGTGAGGCCGTCGCGACAAATGCGCTGGCGATATCCACGTCGCGCCCGGCAATCGCAAGCTTACGCAAAGCACTAATGAGCTCGCGCTGATGCTCGCCATCCGCAAGCTTGATAAGTGGATGTGCAGGGTCGCCGGGCCCATATCGGCGTGGATCGGGGAGTGACATTGTCGATTAACCGCGTAAACGAGTGAACGAGCCATCCACGATCAAGAGATTCGAGCATGCGAGCGCATTGATTGATTGTGGCCTGGCACTGGCAACAGGGAAGGCTGGTGATTAACTCAATCGACGCGCGCTCCGGACGCCTTCACCACTTTTGACCATTTGGCAAAATCAGTGCGGATGACTTTCCCGAAATCCTCAGGCGTGCCGCCCACAACTTCCGCCGTCTGCGCTGCGAGCGCTTTGACGAGCTCCGGTGACTTCAGAGATTTGTTCAGTTCGGCGTTCACGCGGGCAATAATGGCTTTCGAAGTGCCCGTCGGCGCGACAATGCCGAACCAGTTCACGACTTCGTATCCGGGAACCGATTCGGCGATGGCGGGCAGCTCGGGAAACGCCGGTGAGCGCCTCAGACCCGTGACACCCAGACCGCGCAACTTGCCCGATCTGACTTGCGCTGACAGCGGGACCGCGCTCGCAATCGTCAGGGCGATCTGTCCGCCGAGCATATCGGTGATCAGCGGCCCAGTACCTTTGTAAGGAACGTGAACGAGGTCTATGCCTGCCATCGAGCGGAAAAGTTCCATGGCAAGGTGACTGGACGAACCGCTTCCGCCAGAACCGTAATTGACCTCTCCCGGTTTCGCCTTCGCAACCGCAATCACTTCTTTCACGGTCCTCGCCGACAGCGAAGGCCCGGCGGCCATCATCAGCGGCACGGAGACGAACTGGATGACTGGCGTAAAGTCTTTGAGTGCGTCATAAGTGACCTTGCCATAAAGATGCGGGTTGATGACGTGCGGGATGGAGGTGAATAGCATCGTATAGCCGTCCGGGTTCGCACGCGCCGTGATCTCCGTCGCGATCAGTCCGCCTGCCCCACCGCGGTTATCGATGACGACCTGTTGGCCGAGACCCGTGCTCACCTGTTGCGCCGCGATACGGCCGAGTATGTCGGCCGCACCCCCAGGCGGAAAGCCGACGACGAGGCGCACCGGCCGGTCGGGATAACTTTGCGCGTAAGCGCCGCTGACAATAACGAGAGCAATCGCGGCGATGCAACGCGCAACCTTCCCAAATGATGAATGATGAATGATGAATAATGAATGAAAATCCTTGAAGCGCGGGCGCGTTGGCAAGACCTTGTCCTTCATGATCAGTCGCATTCGATTTTCGTTTGAGTACTGCCAGTCACTGACGTTCATTCCGTATTCATTCCGCATTCATCATTGATTACTTGGCTCAGCCTTCCGGCTTCGCGCCCGACGCTTTTACAGCCTTGCCCCATTTCTCAATTTCGCTGCGCAGAAATATCGTGAACTGCTCTGGTGTGTTGCCTACGAAGTCCGCGCCTTCTGCCGCCATGCGATCCCGCACTTCGGGAAGGCCGAT
>JAQGNH010000406.1 GCA_028291945.1 Betaproteobacteria bacterium | reverse complement strand
ACCCTCGGCGCCGCGCTCGCGACCAGCATCAACGGCAACGCCATCACGACGGGGACCGGGACGCTTACGCTCGGCGCAGGAAAGACCCTGACCAGCAGTAGCACGCTCACGCTGACGGGCACAGATGGCAGCACGCTTAACGTGGGCACCGGCGGCACGCTTGGGACCGCTGCATACACCGCAGCGACCGCCTATGCGCCCGCCGCGGGCTCGACAAGCATTACCACGCTGGGAACCGTTACAACCGGCACGTGGAGCGCTACAGCGATCGCGCCGACGCGAGGCGGCACGGGGCAATCGACGACCGCGACCAGCGGCCGATACTTGAAGGGCGACGGCACGAGCTGGGGCACGAGCTCGGGATCGGCGAGCGGCACCGGAGCTTGTGGGGCGAACTCGTGGGCATCGACGATCAATAGCGATGCTGCTCCTACCTGCACGCAGCCGAGCGCAGCGAACTTGTCGAATGGCACGACCGGCAGCGGTGCGGTAGTGCTCGCGACATCGCCGACACTCGTCACGCCTGTGCTCGGCGTTGCGGCTGCGACGAGCGTGACCGCACAAAGTTTCGCCGGGACTGGTGGCTCGAATACATACTCTGTCTCAGGCGGTGGTATCGGCGGCACCAATACCGTCGCGCTTGGCAACGCGGCAGGCGTCGCGTCGATACAGGCCCTCACCAGTGCATCTGCAGCAGCGCCGCTGCAGATCAATGCCTCAGGCGGCAGCGTCACCATCGGCGGCACGACAGTGCCGGCAAGCTCGACGCTGCTGACCACGGCGTCTACTCAAATTATTGCGCAGTCGTCTACGGGTGGTTCCGTCACCGGATCTGCGACCGCCTATATTGCGCCAGGTGTCGCAAGTAATGCGCTAGCGGAAGCCACCCGGCAAGCCGTCATCCCGCGGGCAACGGTGGTGCGTAATCTTTATATCGTAACGTCAACTGCGCAGCCCGCAGACGGGGTCCTTGTCGTGACGCTCCGCAAAAATGGGGTTAACACAGCGATCACGGCAACGATTGCAGCGAACGCGGCGGCCGGAACGTTTAGCGACACGACACACAGTGCTTCGTTCGCCGCCGGGGATTTGCTGTCTTTGGGCCTGGTCAACGCGTCAGCGTCATCGTCGGCGCTGCTCGTGGGCTACGGCATCACAGTCGACCTTCAGTAGCGGTATCACCAAAGGGAATTCAGCATGACCCAGACCGTCGATTACAAGCCACTCGCCAATGGCGTTGGCGCCAACGTCGAATCGCAGGCGCAGTATCTCGCCGATCTCGCCGCCGGCGGCGCACTCGAGGGCGGCTACAAAACGGGTGTCGTCACGTCGGAGCGCTTCAACAAGACACTGCGGCAGTCCAGCATGATGATTGCCGCGCTCGCGAATCAGATCGCAGCGAAGCTCGCCGTTGATGTGCTAGACGATGGCGACCTCGCAGCGCTGCAGACGCTCATCAACAACGCATTTCTGTCCTACCTCCCACCAAGCGCGCACGCGCAGCGCATGCCGTATTCGACCAAGGCGCTGGAGTCGCGCAGCATAAACGAATTTGCGACAAGCTCGGCGCAACTCACGGGCGGAGCGGACGCATTCAACGCAATTCAATACGCCTTCGACGCAATGGGGGCAGGGGATTTTTCTCATCTCATCATCCCGCCAAATGTTACGTTGCTAGTTACGGGCAGCGATCGTGTGATGGTCCTTGCAAATACCCTCGCTGAGGCGACAGTTGAATGGCAGGGAAATGCGCAGATCGTCACCGAGAACAGCGACAACCCTAACGCGCCTCCGGGCAATTATCACTTCATCACGCTCGAATTCTTTTCGCCCAAGCTGACGCTCATCAACCCGCGTGTGCGTGGCGGCACTACGTACATCGGTAGCGACATAGCCGATGTGTGGGGCGGGAAGTTCTGGAATCTGCACAACGCGGGCATCACGGTTGGTGACGAGGCGTTCACGCGGATCAACCTCTTTGGCACGCAATTCGAAGTATCGTTGGCGACCGCGATTACCATCGGTAATTTTGCCGCCGTCCAGCGAGCGGCGATAGACACGTCTAAAGCCGGCGGCATGTTCGCCGCGTTCGGCGTGCGCATGTTCGGAATGTCTGGTGGGATCAACGTGCATTCGCTCGAGCACCTGGTCATTGCGGGCAGCTTGTTCAAGGGCGGCAACGGCAACCACTTCAAGGTCTCGACAGCCGACAACGGTGCTACCGGCCCGTCCATGAACGCGACAGTAACCGGAAACACCTTTGACGGTGCGCCGGCGGATCCGACTGCGACGAACAATCTTCACCTGACGGGCGTATCGCCCTACTGCGGCTTTATCCAGCGCTTCAGCACGGTAGACGTCTCAGGCGGCAACGTCTTCCGGAACTACGCAGGCACCGCTGTCCTTGATTTTCTGGACGGCTCGCAGCTCGATGCGAATCTAAACATCGACGGCAACCGGTTCCAGAACATAACGGCCGGGAACTCAGTGCGAGGCTTGCAGGGTAACTGGTCGCACTCGAACAACCATTACGAGACGTGCTCGCCTGTCGAGTTCGGGACGCTGATTTATTCGACCCGCACCGGTTGCTTCAACGGCAACGTACTCAAGGATACCGCCGTCGTGGCCGGTGACAATGGCCGCATCGTGCACGACTGGTCCAAGATAGAAATGGACTACAACCACTTCGATTATGGCGTCGCAGGCGATGCGGCCCCGCTTCGCAGTGCCTCACCCGGATCGACGTTCACCGCACAGATACACCTGAAGAATACGACGATTCAGTTGCGCGGCGCGAACCTGAACGCGATCGCGCTTTCGAGTGGCTCGCCGATCTTCCGATCGAACAACCTGACGCTTTCGGCGGAGGCGGCCGGCACGATCTTGACTCCGGGCCTGTCGCGCAACGGCGCATTCCCGGATGTCATGACGTCGGGCGGGCTCACCAACGTCCCGAACAATTCCCCGACGACAATCTTCACGCCGACGCGCATCGGTCGCCGCCTGCTTTTTGTGACGATCGCCGGCGGCACGCAACAGGCCGTGGCGGATATCGTCTACAACGGCACGAGCCTCGCCATCCTCAACAACGCGAGCACCTCGGCGTCACTCGCTATATCGGTGTCTGGTGGCAACGTGCAGGTGACCCAGACGAATGGCGGGGCGCGCGACGTTGCGTGGGGATTTCAGTTCGTGGGGCCGGTGCAGTTGTAAGTAAGCCGCGGCGGTTCACGTGACGCTCTCGATTCTCGATAGCACACGTTCTCCATGCCGGAACTCTATCGTGCCGCGCGGTAGCGCGCGGTCGACAACCACCTTGATGCCGGCGAAAGATATAGTTTCGGCTGCGAGGTCTGGCGGCAACGCAGGGGCTTCACGCGACAGCTTCAGCCAGTCCAGCGGATGGATTGCGACGTTATCGGGCTGCGCAGTCACGTCGATACTGTGTAGCGCCTTTATCATCTCGTTGATCACGCAGCCCTCTCCTTCTCGTAAAACCTACGCGCCCGCGGCGGGGGCATCCCGCTTCTTCGCCGGCTGAAACGGCAGCTGCTCCAGTCCGGCCAGGTGCAGCCAGTGCGCCCAGTCGAGATCGCTGATCGTGCGCTCGCCGCTCTCGAGATTCGCCCAATGGCCACGTGTCCAGCGCTTCAGCGCGGCCGCGGCTGCCACTGAGAGTCCAGCGCGCATCCGGGCTGCGATGATTTCGCCTGGCGTCGGCATCACGGCTGCGGCTCACGCGTCAGCCTGCCGTCGAGCCATGCCCACGCCACGCAGCGCTCCATATCGCCCAGCCAGTGCGCAGCGCCAGGGTAGAGGGCGAGCCCCGTTTCCAGCCGCACGGCGCACCAGGGCAAAGCTGGCCGCTCGCGCTCGGGGAATTTGAGCTGCGCCGTATCGTGCAGGAGGCGCCACAGCTGCGCGCCGCAGCGCGCGTGCGTCGCGACGGCCATCGTCATCAGGGGCAGCTGGCCGTGCGCGCTCACGGTGATCAGGGCGCATTTGCGCGTATCTTCGATGCGCAGCCAGCATTCAGGCTCCATCTGAATCAGCGCGCCGGTCTCCTCGCGCGCCGACTCTACGAGCTCGGCGATGCGCGGCATCAGCGCGGGATCGATCTCGTGGCGCCACGACCGGCGGGTGTGTCCGGTCGTGAGGGTGATGTGCTCGATGTAGCGGTCTGCGCTCATGTGTCGTTCGCTTTCTTTTTCCGGCGGCCCGCGGTGGCGAGGGGCTCCCAGGGTTTGCGCCAGTTCGCCGGGGGCAGCCGGCCTGCGCGCGAAATGTAGATCTGCGAGGGCATGTGGAATCCGGATAACCACCTCTTGAGCTGCGTGCCGGAAGCAAGCTCAAGGAGTCTCGCTACCTCCGCCTGCGTGAGGCGCTCTGGACGATCGACATCAATCGCCGCGCGGATACGCTCAAGGAATTGGGCTAGGACGCTGGCTGGCACGTTGTTCTGGCGTTTTCCCTTGGGCCGATGCCCGCGGTGATCGCTCCGTTTGCTCTTCAGTTTCTCTACCCGCCCGCGACGTGAATAGAAGCGATCCTTTCGCGCCTTGTCCCTACGCTTAGCGTTCTCGTCATGGCACGTGCTCGAGCACGTCTTAACTGATGTAAGGGGCCGGAATCCCGCGCCGCAGATGATGCAGGACTTAAGCTTCACGGCCCTGCCCATCCCAACACGCGAGCCCGAGCGAGGATATCGTCCTCGTACGCCTTGTCCCACCAGCAGCCGCACGGCTCGCGCATGACGGCATCCCACTGCGCGACATCGACCAGCCACCCATCGGCGGTGATCCGATGATCGTCGAGCATCTCGGCAATGCCTTCCGCGTAGATCGGTGAGCGCTTCCCGGCCTCGCGCAGCGGCGTCTAGAGTTCTGCCGCGGCTTGCAGGTCGATGCGCCCGCCGGGCCAGTGGCGGGCGGCGCGCCAGCCGGCGGGAATCTCGACGTATGTGATGCCGCCATAGCCCTGACAGCGGAAGTTGGGCGCGACCTCGGAGAGGAGCATGTCGCGTACTCGCGTCTCTGGCGTGCCGTCGCTCCATCGCCATCCCTCAGGATAGCGCTGGAGCGCCCCGCCCAGTGTCGTGGAGAGTGGGGCGCTCATCGATTACACCTCGCGCGCTTTTGCGCCAGCCCAAACCAACGCCTTGGCCAACTCGCACGTGGTATGGCGGGTGGGCTGACCGGGGAATAGGCGGACCATTGCGTCGGCCTGAATTACGCCACCATCGTCGGCGGCGTGGTAGATCGCGCGGATTTGCGATTTGCTGGCGGTGCCGAGGTCGAGGTCGGCGAACTCGAGAATCTGTGCGGCTGTCGTCATTCTGTTTCTCCTTGACCCCTGAGACCCGAGGCGCGGTGTGATCGGGTGACCACGGTTTAAATGTATTCCTAGAATACATCCGTGTCAACAACTATTTTCGTCAGCCGGGTGGTAGGTCGTCGTCCGAACCTGGCTCGCGTTCATACGCGCTGCAGTGTGTCGCATCGGGAAAACAGCGATACCAGCTCGCGCAGTGCGCGGTCATCGTGAACGCGCCGGCGACGTAGCAGGGCTGGTAGGACCAGTGGCGGCAATGGCGGCAGGAGCGCTTCGTCTGATGCAGATGACCGGCCATGTCACGGCGGGCCTCTCCCGAATCGCGTGGTAAGTGTTTGATTGTATTATCTCGCAATGTTACGTTTTAGCGTGTTTTTAGACACGTGATTTCATGGGTAAGCTATTGAGCGACAATAAGAAAGTGCGAATCTTATTCATCTGCATGGGCAACATCTGCCGTTCCCCCACGGCTGAAGGCGTCTTCAGGCAGCT
>JAQGNH010000341.1 GCA_028291945.1 Betaproteobacteria bacterium | reverse complement strand
GATATTCGGTCAGGCTCGTCGAAGATGCACCTTGGCCCGCGATCGTGCCTCCGGTCGAGAGCAGCCAGACGAGAGGCAATGCGCTCTGATCATCACGTGCCTGCACTTCATGCACCGCCGTTTTCATGCGTGTACGTCCTCGAGGGGCTTTGGGGGGTTATGGTGCGATGTGGTCCTATTGCTCGGCCTGGGCTACCGGGGAACGTCGTCGAAGAAGAACGAGCTTGCCGGTTCGTCCGTCCACGACTGTGTGCCGCTGCGACGCTCAAGCCAAACGGAACGGGCAGTCGAAGGACAATCCGTGGCACACGATTGTATTGTAGACAGCCGATTGCATCGCCATAATCGCGATCTCGTTCCGCCGGATCGCTTGCACCGCGCGCGTCCGGAATGACGCGAACACCGTCATCCTTGCAAAGGCGCATACACGCTGTCCGATTTCGTCCACGACCATGTTGCTTTGCTGGACCAGCTCGGCTGGGAATCTGCGCACGTGGTGGGCTTCTCTCTCGGCGGCATCATCGCGCAATCGATCGGGATCGAGCATCCCGCACGAGTGCAAAAGCTCGCGCTCGTAAGCGCGATCGCGGCCGCAGCGAAGAAGAGCGGAGCAAAGCGCAGGAGCGCGCGAGCGCACTGGCGCAAGGCGGTGCCGGGTGCCGAGCTCAGGCTGCTGCCGAATCTCAAGCACAGCGTGCTGCTGGAAGCGCCGGAGCTTGTCGCTTCGAACATTGCGGCGTTTCTGTCGAAGAAGGCAGCGGAGAAATGAAGCGCGAATGCGCCGGCTTCGGGCTCGCGGCGGCGTGCGTGCTCGGGACCTCGTTGCTCGCCGGTCCTGCGATGGGACAGGAATACCCGAACAAGCCGATACGGCTCCTGATCGGTTTCGCACCGGCTGGATCGTCGGACGTGTCCGGACGCGTCGTGGCGCGCAAAATGTCCGAAGCGATGACGGTGCCGATCGTGGTCGAGAATCGCGCGGGCGCGGGCGGAAATATCGCGGCCGAGATCACGGCCAAAGCGAATCCCGACGGCCACACACTGTTCTGGTCCGGTGTGGGCCCGCTGATGGTGAGCCCCGCTCTCGGTGTGAAGCTCGCGTACGATCCAGTAAAGGATTTCCTGCCGGTCGGACGCGGCGTCGTGTTCTGCAACGTGCTCATCGCGAACCAGCAACTCGCTGCCGGCAATGTAAGAGAGCTGATCGCGCTTGCGCGCGCGAAGCCCGGTCAGCTCAACTACGCGACGCCGGGTATCGGTTCTGCGGGGCACCTCGGCGGCGAGCTCCTGAAAAGTCTGACGGGGACCGACATCGTGCACGTCTCCTTCAAGGGCGCCGGCGAGATGATCACGAATCTCGTCGGCGGACAGGTGCAGCTCGCGTTCGTCACGATCATCGCGGCGAGAAGCTTCGGCGGCTCGAAAGTGAAAGTTCTGGCGGTTTCGAGCGCGAAGCGCGATCCGGCCATGCCCGAAGTGCCGACGTTTGCCGAGGCCGGTGTGCCAGGCTACGACGCGACGTTCACCTATGGCTTACTGGCTCCGGCGAAGACGCCCGCGGCAATCGTCACGCGCCTGAACCGCGAGCTGCTTGCCGCGCTCGCGGATCCCGAAGTCAACAAGCAGCTGGGCAATCAGGGCCTGGTTCCCGCGCCCACGTCCGGAGAGGAATACGGCCGCATCATTCGCAGCGAGCACGAGAAGTGGAAGAAGGTGCTGGCGCCGCTAAGGGCGAAAGGCGAAGGCGGGCTGATGTAGCGTCGCGATGAGAGTGTCTTTTATACGAGATCGAGCGCACGGCGGGGCGTTTGTAGCCACGCAAAGCTGTGTCGCGAGGTCGTTGACAACTCTCCTTCCTCCACAACAAAAGACTTACGGCGAGGTTGTCACAGTGCCGGTCGCGCGTGCAATGCAAGGCCGTGTGCTACTGCTGCGGGATCTTCCCCTGCTTCACTACGCGCTCGAACTTCGCGAGCTCGGATTTGAGATAAGCCGAGAACTGCTCGGGCGTGCCGCCCACGATGATGGCGCCGACCGCTGCGCTTTTCTCCTGCACGTCCGGCATTTTCAGAATCGCAGACAGCTCGCTGTTCAGGCGCGTGACGACTTCTTTCGGTGTTGCGGCCGGCACCGCCATCGCCATCCACGATGAGTTGTCGTAACCCTTAACGCCGGCCTCGTCGATCGTTGGCAGGTCGGGCAGTAGCTGCATACGCTTGATGCTCGTCACCGCCAGCGCGCGCAGTCTGCCGGACTTCATGTGCGGCATGGTTGGTATCGCGTCATTGAACAGAATCTGGATCTGGCCGGCCATGAGCTGCTGGGTGGCGGGTGCGGCGCCCTTGTAGGGAATGTGAACCATCTGAGTGCCGGTCAATTGCTCGAACAGCGCGGCGGATATGTGTCCGAAGCCGCCGACGCCTGCAGAGCCGTAGTCGAGCTTGCCGGGATTCGCTTTTGCGAGCGCGACGAGTTCTTTCACGCTCTTCGCGGGCACGGAGGGGTGTACGACCAGCACGCCG
>JAQGNH010000571.1 GCA_028291945.1 Betaproteobacteria bacterium | reverse complement strand
AGAGCCCGGCCTGGAAGGAATTTGCCGAGCGCAACATGTACGAGAACATCTGGATGGGCAGCGCGGAATACGGCAAGCACCTCGCCGAGCGCCGCGTGCTCGTCAGTGAATTTCTGCAGGCGATCGGCATCGCAGGCAAGTGACGTAACGGTAATCGATCACAGATAGGGCGTGCACACATATGGCGCGTTGGATGTAACGCGTCGCACCCGTGCCGGGCATTCGATGGCAGCAGATATGGGGGCGTCCATATCAGACGTGCTGGTATTCGTTTTGCTAAAGACGCGGCTTCGACTTCGATAGGAGAGAGGCAATGCGTTCCGAGCTACCATGTTTAGTGTTGGCCGCGGTGGCGCTCAGTGCCGCTGCAATCGTTTCGGCTCAAGCCTATCCCACGAAGCCGATACCCTTGTCGTGCCGTATCCTCCCGGCGGCGGCACCGACATCATCGGACGCGTCGTTGCACAAAAACTGACGGATGCATTCGCGCAGCAGGTCGTGGTTGATAACCGCGGCGGAGCAGGCGGCATCATCGGCACGGAAATCGTCGCGCGTTCCCCCGCCGACGGCTATACATTACTGATGGCGCCGACGAGCCACGTCATCAATCCCAGCATCTATAGCAAGCTGCCCTACGACACATTGAAAGACTTTGCGCCGCTCACGCTTGCAGCATCAGCGACGATCGTGCTCGCGACGCACCCCTCCGTACCGGTTAAGTCCGTCAAGGAGTTGATCGCGCACGCCAAAGCAAAACCCGGCGAGCTCACCTTCGGATCGGCAGGCAACGGAACCGTGTTTCATCTCGCCGGTGAGCTTTTCAAGCGTCAGGCCGGCATCGACATGGTCCACGTGCCGTTCAAAGGCGGCGGCCCGACGGTAGCAAGCCTCGCCGGAGGCCAGATCTCCGCGGCGTTCGAGACGATGCTCGCGCTTTCACCTCACATCAAATCGGGCAAAGTGCGCGGGCTCGCTATCACCAGCAGTCGCCGTTCATCCGTGATGCCCGATCTGCCGACCGCCGTCGAGTTGGGGTTTCCCGGCATCGTTGCTGAGAACTGGTATGGCTTTTATGCGCCGACCGGCACGCCCAAGCCGGTCATCACGCGGTTGAACGCAGAGCTCGTCAAGAGCCTCCGGCAAACGGAAGTTAAGGAGCGGTTTCAGGGCCTGGGCACGGAAGTGATCGGCACGACGCCCGAGCAATTGGACGGATACGTCCGCAAGGAACTTGCGAAGTGGAGCAAGACTGCGCGCGAAGCCGGCGCGCACGTCGAATGAGTACGCGTTTATAGTAGGGCCGCGAGGCGCATAAGCGCGCCTTTGCGCCGGAGACGCGCAACGTCGAAGGAGCGGTGTAGCTTCCTGGAGAACAGAGCCATGGCCATAGTCCGACCCAAAGAGGCTTACCACGAGCGCACTACGCAGGAGATGAACGAACACCTGCGCACGCCCGAGTGGAGCCTTCGTCAGAAGATCGCGCTCGCGTGTCGGATGCTCGCCGACGAAGGTCATGAGTCAGCGCTGGCCGGCCAGATCACCGCGCGCGGCGAGAGGCCGGGGACGTACTGGATGCTCAGCTTCGGTCTCGGCTTCGACGAAGCCCAGGCGGGCAATATCGTGCTCTGCGATGACGATCTCAATCTCCTAGAAGGAGAAGGGATGGTCAATCCATCGAACCGATTCCATTTGTGGATCTACCGTCACCGTCCCACTGTCAACGCGATCATCCACACGCATCCGCCTTATTGTTCGGCTCTCTCGTTATTGGGCGAGCCGCTCGTTGCGGCGCACATGGACACGTCGATGTTCTACGACGATTGCGCTTTTCTGCCGGAGTGGCCGGGACCGCCTATCGGCGATGAAGAAGGCGAGATCATCCACAACGCGCTGGGAAACAACCGCTCGATTCTGCTCGCGCATCACGGGCAGCTATGCGCCTGCGCCACGATTGAGGAAGCGGCGGTATTGTCTGTTTTCATCGAACGGGCTGCCCGCATGCAACTTCTTGCACGTGCGGTGGGGCCGATCAAGCAACTCAAGCCGGAGCTCGCGAAAGAAGCACACGATTACCGCCTCAAGCCCAAAGCGGTCGGCGCAACGTTCCACTACTTTGCGAGGCGGGTCCTCAGACGGGGCGGGGAAGTGCTGGAGTGAGCCCCAGGATTCACGTACGAGCAGATTGATCGAAGAGTGCTGTGTGACTTGCCCCGGGCACTAAACGTGCAACTGCACCTCACGTCAACATGCATCGTAGAGGTGCGCCAGCCATGCTTTCCCACTGAGCATAGTTCACGACCTTTTTGCCATCTAAGCTGCGATGGATGTTCGCGGACACGAAGCCCGGCATGTGCTTCATGGTTTGCTCCGTCGCTTCAATCGGGAGCGTCACCAATTTCTGCTGCTTCTGCGGTTCGACGGTGAAGACATTGATGAGCGTGAGCAGCCCGCTGCCCTTTTCAATGGTCGACATTCATTGCTCCTTTCAGCGCTGTTTGATGTGACTGAGACGGCGCCCTGTGCGGCACATGCGCATTGAGAACCAGCATGGACTAATGAAGCACCTCAATTTGTAACCCATGTGCCCCGACTGTTATTACTTATTTCCCGCCGGTCATTTCGATGTACTCCACATTCGCAATCCAGTTGCGCTTCCTGCGCCCAAGGCGAGATTCGTTCCCTTCTCCATCGAAGCTGGCCGACGCACGACGAAGGAGCGATTGATCGACGCCTTCTAACGCGTTGACGCTGACAACAGCGTAAA
>JAQGNH010000293.1 GCA_028291945.1 Betaproteobacteria bacterium | reverse complement strand
AGCTCAGGCGCCAGCGCTCGCGCGATCTGGTCCGACGCGCTGCCGGGCGAGAAGCCGAGGATCAGGCGGATTGTCGTGGCCACAACGTTATCCCAGAACTGTCATCGCGAGCCGACGCGGATTGCTTCCAATGCCCAACCACGGCGTGGTGGACGTGCACATTGTTTCTCGCAGTGACAATTTGGTCCGTTGAAGCTTGTTAGTCGACTGACGCACCTGATGCCTTGATGACTTTCGCCCACTTCGGTATGTCTGCTTTGACGTAGGTGGCGAATTCGGCGGGCGTGCTGCCGACTATGTCGAAACCCTGTTTCAACACACGATCGCGTATTTCAGGTGTCTTCAGTGCTCCGGTAAACGCGGCATGTAGTTTGTTGATGATCGGCTGTGCGGTGCCTCGCGGGGCCATGACACCAAACCACGTCGTCGCTTCGAAGCCCGGCAGACCCGCTTCAGCCACGGTGGGAATTTCCGGCGCAAGAGGAGAGCGCCTTACGCTCGCGATCGCAAGGCACTTCAGTCTGCCGCCGCTCATGAGCGGCAGAGCAGCGGAGACCGTAAAGAACATCATCTGCACGTTGCCCGCGATGAGGTCGGTTGCGCCCGGTACCGCGCCTTTATACGGGATGTGGCGGATATCGACGCCCGCCATCGACTTGAACAGCTCCATTGCAAGATGGCTGGGCCCGCCCGCTCCTGAGGATGCATATGCCAGATCGCCGGGTCGCGATTTTGCGCGCGCGATGAGCTCTTTGATGGAGCTCACGTTCAGACCGGGATTCACCGCCAGCACGAAGGGGATCGAGGCGAGCTGTGTGACAGGAATGAAATCGCGCAGCAGATCGTAGTTGAGCTTCCTGTAGAGGGACGCGCTGATGGCATGCGATACGTTGGCCTGCAGCAGCGTGTAGCCATCAGGCGCCGCATTTGCGACTACCTCCGCCGCGATATTGCCGCCCGCCCCGGCCCGATTGTCGATCACGATCTGATGACCCAGCATCTCCGCGGCCGATACGCCAAGGGTGCGCGCGAGATTGTCGGCGCCACCGCCTGGCGGAAACGGAATCACGAATCGCAACGGGCGCTCGGGATACGACTGGGCGCTCGCGCCGCCTGCCGCGAGCACGGCGGCAAGCGCGATCGTACATGCAGCTTTCAAGAAGACCTCCTCCGCGGCTTATGTTAAGGCAAGGCGCGGACGTGCTCCAGTTTCTGTTCGTGGTTCGTGAGCCGTGATTCGTGAGCCGTGATTCGTGACGCCGCTCGTTCGCTACGCTCCGGCGGCAAAGAAGTGCTTATTCGGCTATCGCCACTAGGCGTAACCTGCTCACCGCTGGACGTCAGCGATTCTCACGATGAGCGATGACCGGTCGCCATGGCTCACGGCTCACGGCTCACGAGTCACCAATCACGAATCACGGTTCTAAGCCTACACCCTTGCTCGCCGCGTCGCAGACTCCGCAATCGCTTTCTCCACCTCGGCACGCTTCAAATGCGGCGCGAACATCTCGATGAAAGCATACGTGTAGCCACGCAAGTAGTGGTTTCGCCGGATGCCAATGTGTATGGTGTTGGGCTCGAACAGGTGCTTTGCTTCGATCGCGCGCAGGCTTTTGTCGCGTCGCTTGTCGTACGCCATGTCGGGCACGATTGCAATGCCCAGCCCAAACTCGACATAGGTCTTGATGACGTCAGCGTCGATCGCGTTGAGCACGATGTTCGGAACGATGCCTCGCGCTTCGAATGCACCGAGCGTCTTCGACCGGCCTATGAACGCGTAATCGTACGTAATAAGTGGGTAGGCGGCGAGCTTTTCAAGGGTGAGGCGCTTCGATTTCAACAGCGGATGCCTGACCGGTGTAAGCACGATACGCTGCAGCTGATAGCAGGGAAGAAGTACGACATCGGTCCGCGGCTCGACGGGTTCGGTCGCGATCGACAGGTCCGCGCTCCCCGACGCGACGAGGTGCGATACATCGCCGGGTGTGCCCTGTCGCAGGCTGAGCTGCACCTGAGGGTAGCGCTGCGCAAAGCGCCGAATGACATCGGGCAGGGCATAGCGCGCCTGCGTGTGCGTGGTCGCAATGGTGAGCGTGCCCTGATGTTCGCCGGAATGTTCTCGTGCAGCTTCCCTGATATTGCTCGCGCTTTCGAGCGTCATTTCGGCGTTGCGATGGATTTCGATCCCGGCATGAGTCAACCGCACGAGCCGCTTGCGATTACGAACGAACAATTCGACTTCGAGCTCCCGCTCGAGCAGCTGCAGCTGGCGGCTCAAACCGGGTTGCGAAACGTGCAGTGCTGCGGCCGCTTTCGAGATGTTGAGGTCCTGCCGGACGACTTCACTGAGATATCGCAGCTGCTGCAGTGTCACGCCGTCCGCGCCTATAACCGTACGTTTGAATAGTATAACTTTTCATTGTTTGTGAGCATACATCGCGCGGCGTATAGTGCGGCTTCCTCAGCGCGGCGGTGCACTCCACAAGCTTGCGCGACCCAAGGAGCGAGCGCAACAATGATGATGTTGGAACACGAGGGCAAGCAATTGCTCGCCTCGGCTGGTGTTCCCGTCCCCCGCGGCAAAGTGATCCACGCAGGTTCGCGGTGGGTGGAGGATATCGCGAGCGGCGTAACGGCCTTTCCTGTTGCCGTCAAAGCGCAGGTTCGCAGCGGAGGCCGCGGTAAACAGGGTGGCGTGCGCCAGGTGAAAGTGGCTGACGAGCTCCCACGTGTGGTGAAAGCGCTTCTCGATACCGCGTTCGGCGGCGACAAGCCGGATGCTGTACTCATCGAGCCGTGGCTCGGCATCGAGCGCGAGTCCTATCTCTCGGTGGCGGTCGACGGCCGGGCCGAAGGATACGTGGTCATGTATTCGCCGAGAGGTGGCGTCGATATCGAAGAGGGGCCGCCGCCTGCACGCTACGCTGTGGGCGCGCCCTGGAATTTCCGCGTGCATGAGATGCGCAGAGTACTTCAGGACATCGAACCGGATTATCAATGGCGCGAGAAAGTGATCGCGCTTGCACAGCGCCTGGTTCGCATCGCAGCGATGCATGATTGCAGCACCATCGAAATCAATCCACTCGCCAAGTTGAGCGACGGCGCTCTGATGGCCGCTGACGCGAAAGTGGTACGCGACGAATGGGCGCACTTCCGCAACGCGGAAATCCATGGCATGCGCGAAGCAGAGAAGCAGCGCGCCGACACGCTGCTGCGCGACAGCCTCGACATGCAGCACATGTATGTCCGACTCGATGGCGATATCGGGCTGATCTCGGGCGGCGCCGGCATGACGATGGCGGCAATGGACATGATCGCCGAGCACGGCGGGCGTCCGGCATGCTTCCTCGATTGCAGCCCGGGACCGACTTCGACACGTGGCTATCGGCCGGCTTTCGCGATGCTCGATGGCGATCCGCAGGTGAAGGTCATTCTCGTCAGTGTCTTTGGCGGCGGCACGCAGATGCAGCGCGTAGCCAACGCGATGAAGGAAGTCATGGCCGAGCGCAAGAGCAAGAAGCCGGTCGTGTTTCGTCTCGACGGCACCAACGTCGATCAGGTGCCGGGAATCTTCGAGCAGTTCGGCGCGCACAATCACGCGCGCCTGGAAGAGGCGGTGTCGGCAGCCGTGCGGCTTGCAGGGAGAGCGGCATGAGTATTCTGCTCGACCGCACCAATCGCGTACTGATCCAGGGCGCGACCGGCCAGATGGGCACGTTCTTCGTCGAAGACGCGCGCAAGTATGGGACGAAAATCGTTGCCGGCGTTTCGCCCGGCAGAGAGGGCACCACGGTCGGTGGAGACGTGCCAGTTTTCGCGAGCGTGCGCACGGCGCGCGAGGAAACCGGCGCCGACAGCGCGATCGTTTTCGTTCCGCCGGCCGCGGTGTTGGGCGCGACGATCGAAGCGATCGAAGCCGGATGCCGGCTCGTTGTCGCCACGGCGGACGAGCTGCCGGTGCTCGACACGATCGAGATTCGCGCCGCGGCGCGGGCAAACGGCACGGCTTTCGTCGGTCCCAATTCACCTGGGATCATCTCGCCGGGAAAAGCCAAGCTCGGATTCATGCCCTCCTTCTGCTACAAAGAAGGGAACGTCGGCGTGATATCGCGCAGCGGCTCACTGTCATACGAAGGCTCGAAGCGGCTGACCGTGGCCGGCATCGGGCAGTCGACCGTGATTGGCATCGGTGGTGATCCCGTCAAAGGCACGACCGCGGCTGAAGCTCTGGAACTTTTTCATAACGATCCCGAAACGAGCGCCGTGCTGTATCTCGGTGAAATCGGCGGGTCCGAAGAAGTTTTCGTCGCGGAATATGCATCCCGCGCGGGTGCGAAGCCAGTCGCAGCACTCATCGTCGGGCAGACCGCGCCGCCCGGGAAAAAAATGGGGCACGCGGCTGCATTGATCGGCTCGAAAGCAGAAGGTCATCAGGCCAAGATCGCGATGTTGCGCGAGGCCGGCGTACACATCGCAAACGGAGTGGGCGAAGTGGTGAGCGCGACGCGCGCGGCGCTCGCGTCACACGCCAAGGCGACTGCGGCAGCGTAAGTTAAATGCAGCGCCGCAAGAACAGGATGGACAAGACTTAATTTAGCGCCGCAAGGCGCATAAGCGCGCCGTTGCGCCCTGAGGCGCTGCGAGGAAGTCGCGGCCCCGAGGAGCGGCGTAGACTTTTGTGCGTGCTCTTGCGCCGGACGCTGCGACGAAGTCGCGAGCGTTGAAGGAGCGGCGTGGATCTTTTCAAAGGAGCAGGTCTATGAACAAACCCGAAAAAATCGAGATCGGCGATGCAGCGGCCGAAGGCCTGATCAACGACGAGTCGCTGGCCGCCGCGCGCGCGCTGATCGGAAACAAGCTGCGACCCGAGCAGTATCTGCGCGACGCGAGCGTCGACTCGATCACCATATTTGCCAATGGCGTGGGCGACCTGAATCCGCTCTATCGCGATCTGGAATACGCGCGGTGGACGCGCTTCGGCGGCCTGATCGCGCATCCGTGCTTCCCCTGGACGCACCACTGGCCCGGCCGTTCCTACTGGGGCCTGCCTGGTGTGCACGGTTTTGGCGTGGCGATCGACTGCGAGTACTACCGCAATGTCCGCCCCGGCGATCGCATCAATATCTGGAACCGCGTACTCGGCGTCGAGGAGAAGAAATCGAGATTCTCCGGCCGCATGGCGATGCAGTACCTGGAATCGACGTACACGAACCAGCGTGACGAGGTGATCTGCCGCGCGCTTGGTCTGACCGCACGTCACGAGCGCAAAGCCTCACGTGACAAAGGCAAGTACGATCACATCAAGACGCACGTCTACACGCCGGAAGAGCACGCTCGGATCGACGAGATGGTATTGACCGAGCCTGAGCGCATCCGCGGCACCAACACGCGCCACTGGGATGACGTGAAGGTCGGTGATCAGATCGACGAAATTGCACGTGGACCGCTTTCGATGACCGACACGATGGCGTTCGTCATCGCCTCCGGCCGCGGCGCTGCGCATGGCGCAATGCTCAGGCACGCAGCCAAGCATCCGAAGCACTACATCCGCAACAAGGCGATGGGCGGCGGCGTCGAGTACACCGGAATCGGGCACCACCGCGAAGATTTCGCCAAGGAGGTCGGCGTTCCCGGCATGTATGACTATCTGCCGCAGCGCGCCTGCTGGTTCGCTTCGGCGATCACCAACTGGATGAGCGACGACGGCGTGATCAAGCGCCTGCGCATGGAAGCCCGCCTGTTCAACATCCAGGGCGATACCACCTTCATCACCGGCACGGTCGTCAAGAAATACGTGAAGGACCGGTGCCCGCTCGTCGACATCGAAATGAAGGGCGTGAACCAGCGGGGCGATCTGAGCTCGCCGGGTTTTGCGACCGTCATGCTTCCGGCGCGCGACGTCAATACGAAAATACCGACCGACGGCACCGTGTGCGAGCTCGACCTGCCGCCGATACGTTAAGTGAAGGAGTGATGGTGTCGAGCAATGCAATGTTCCTCGTGTGCGACATGATCAACGATCTGGTGCACGAAGATGGACCGAACGGCAAGAAAGGGTATGGGCCGATTCTTGCCCGGCGCAACGTGCTCGGGAATACAGCCGATGCAATCGGCAAAGCACGCGCTGCGGGCGTGAAGATAGGTTATGTGCGCGTCGGTTTTTCGCAGGACTATCGCGAGTGTCCGCCAACCTCGCGCATTTTCCAGGGCGCCAAGAAAGCCGGCTTGTTCAAGCTGGGCACATGGGGTACCGAGGTGCATCCGACGCTTGCGCCTACGCCGGCTGATTACGACATCATCAAGCATCGTGTAAGTCCTTTCTACGGCACGACCCTCGAGCCGATATTGCGCGCGAACGGCATACAGCGTTTGTACGTGTGTGGCGTGTCGACGAGTGGTGCCGTGTTGTCTGCGGCGAAAGACGGTCACGATCGTGATTACGACGTGTTCGTGCTCGAAGACTGCTGCGCGGCGCTCACTGACGAGCAGCACCAGGGCGTCATTGACCAGATGAATCGGATGACGACGATACTGACGTCGAAAGAAGTGACGTTCACCGAGGGAGTCCCTTCGGGGCGGTAGACGAACAGGGGGAACCCAAGGTTCCCTCCCTCCGGGAGGAGGCGGTAAACGAACAGGGGGAACCCAAGGTTCCCTCCCTCCGGGAGGAGGCGGTAAACGAACAGGGGGAACCCAAGGTTCCCCCCGTAACCCCCTTCCTTCGGGTTGTGAGGGTCGGGGTTGGCAGTTGTTTTGAGAAGCGGGCGGATTAGACCTGCATCGATGTGAGGAGGGTTGATGAAGTCGGTTTCGTTCTCGCGCCGCGGGTTCCTCGCGGCGCTTGCCGGTGTTGTGGCCGCAGTCTCATCTCACGCGGCTGCGCAAAGCACATCGTATCCGAACCGTGCCATTCGCTGGATCGTGCCGTTGCCCCCGGGCGGGGGTGCCGACATCGTCGCCCGGACCGTAGCCGATCGTCTTTCCAAGAATCTGGGTCAACAGGTCATCGTGGATAACCGCGCCGGCGGCGGCACGGTCATAGGTGCCGAGCTCGCTGCACGATCCGCGCCGGACGGTTACACCTGGCTCCTCGGAACGGCAACGACGCACGCGATCAACGCGAGCCTCGTCAAGAAACTGCCTTACGACCCGGTGAAGGATTTTGCTCCAGTCTCGCTCGTGGCGGTCCTGCCGCAGGTATTCGTCGCGCACCCATCGCTGCCGGCGAATTCCCTCAAGGAGGTGGTTGCGCTCGCACGCAGGCGCCCGGGTGAAATCAACTTTGCTTCGACCGGCAATGGCAGTGCGAATCAGCTTGCCGTGGAAATGCTCAAGAGCTACGCCAAGGTAAACATGGTGCACGTACCGTACAAAGGCGCTTCGCCGGCGCTGATTGATCTGCTATCGGGCAACATACAGTTCATGTCGACGACAATTCCGCCTGCGCTGCCGCATTTGAAGTCAGGCCGCCTCAAAGCATTTGCGGTAGCCAATGCAAAGCGCTCGGCGCTGCTACCGGATTTGCCAACGACGGCCGAAGCCGGCGCGCCCGGTGTCGAAGCGAGCTCGTGGAATGGATTGATCGTTCCGGCTGGCACTCCGAAGGAAATCATCGCGAGACTTCACGCCGAAGTCGTTGCTGTGATGAACCTGTCCGAAGTGCGGGAGAGACTTCTCGGCGCGGGCGTGGAACCGCTCGTCAACACGCCTGCAGAATTCGCCGCGTACATCGATGCTGAGACGGCGCGCTACGCGAAAGTCGTTAGAGAGTCTGGTGCGGGCATCGATTGAGCTACCGAGTTTTCACCGAAGGGGAACGCGCTACTAACGAACCCCGGAAAGGCCGAGCGCAAGACTCACGACATAAACAGTGAGAGCTGCGAGCACGACGATCTGCATCATTTCGACATGCCAGACCCAGCGTTCGATAGGGTCTTGCTGATTTGCAGCCTGATGCGTGGACTTGATGACGCGCGAAACGGCCGGGCTTATGCCCATGTCCTGATTCATCCCCTAAGCTCCTGTTGTTTTGTAACGCGGGTGACAATAGTCCGACGCTATTCCGGCTGCCGTGACGGATGTCACGGGATCGGTAGAATTACGCCACACTCTTGGCTGTGTCCTGGCCGACCAGGGCCCACTTTCACGGGGCGTTCGTGAGCGGAGTAGCGGCCTTTGAGGCACAAATATACATTTGAGTGCCTTATGGCAGAGCGCCTCCGAGTCGTGCACGCGCGCTGCACAGCCCGCAGTGCGGAAACGAAACCCACGTGAAAACAAGATTCTTAGTGCGAGTACCCCTCCTGTTCGCAGCTGTTGCTTTCGTGTCCGTTGCCGCCGCGCAGTCCTATCCCGCCAAGCCCATACGGCTCATCGTGCCGAACGCGCCCGGGGGTGGGACTGACACGGTGGCGCGGCTGATCGCGGAAAAAGTGAGCCCCCCGCTCGGTCAACAGATCATCGTGGACAACCGCGGCGGTGCTGGTGGACGTATCGCTGCCGAGTTGGTGGCGCGTTCGCCGAAAGACGGATACACCTTGCTGCTGGGAAGCGCAGCGACGCTCATCACTGGACCGGCTATGGACGCCGATCGCAAGTACGATCCCATCAAAGACTTCGTGGCCATTTCGCTCGCCGGGACGACGGCTTACATGCTCGTGATCCATCCCTCGCTGCCGGCGAGAACCGTCCGGGACTTGATCACGCTCGCCAAAGCGAGTCCCGATCGCATTGCGTATTCGACGACCGGGCAGGGGAGTCCCGCGCATCTCGGAGCCGAGCTTTTCCAGGCGATGGCGCACGTCAAGCTGGTACATGTTGCATACAAGGGCGGAGCACCGGCGATGCTGTCGCTACTGCAAGGCGAGACGTACGTGATGGTCGCCAACTTCCTGACGGCGCTGCCGCCCGTAAGGAGTGGCAGGGTGAGAGCACTCGGGGTCACGAGCCTCAAGCGCACCGCGCTCGCACCCGACATTCCCACGATCGATGAGTCAGGCCTGCGCGGGTTCGAATTGCAGCAATTTTATTCGGTCGTAGCGCCCGCGGGGACAGCAGCTGACATCGTGCAGAAGCTCAATCAGGAGATCACACAGCGGTTGCCAACCGAGGATGTCAAACGGCGGTTTGCGCACGAAGGGATCGAAGTTCAGACCTCGAGCCCTGCGGAGCTTGCAAAGCTCAATGCGGATCAGTTTGACAAATGGACCAAGGTTATTCGACAGGCTGGAATCAAAAGCTCCGAGTGAGCATCGACGTGATGCTCGCGCGTTTTCCAGGGAGCGGTTAAGCTGCCGGGCTTTTTCTCATTAGACTTCAGGCATGCTCGAAAAGCTTCTAAGCCCCCGTTCGATCGCGATCATCGGAGCATCTCACGAGGAGCGGCGTCCCGGCGGCCAACCGCTGCACGCGCTCACGAACTACGGTTACACCGGCAAGGTGTATGCGGTGAATCCCCGCTACACGGACATCAAAGGTGTGCCGTGTTTCCCGAACATCGAAGCTGTTCCTGAAGCTGTCGATCTCGCGATCGTGGCGCTGCCGGCATCCGAGGTGCCGCGCATCCTGGAGGAATGCGGCGCTGCGCGCATAAGGCATGCGCTCGTGCTGAGCGCTGGATTCCGCGAGATCGGCGAAGCAGGTGCTGAGGTGCAAGCACGGCTCGATGCAGCACTGGCGCGCTCGGGCGTGCGCATGGTCGGGCCCAACTGCATCGGCATGCTGAATCTCGGCGCGCGCGTGTTCGCGGGTTTTGGTGCGGGTTTCCGTCAGCCGGACTGGAAACGTGGGCCGATCGCGCTGATTTCGCAGAGCGGCGGGTTCGCGTATTCGATCATGGCGTTCTGCCAGGAAGCCGGCATCGGCATGGACTATATGGTTTCGACTGGAAACGAGGCCGATTTGGGCGTGCTCGATTTCGTCGAGCATTTCCTCAGCCAGGACGATGTGCGGCTGATTGCGGTTTATCTCGAAGGTTTGAAGGATGGACGTCGCTTGCGGGCATTAGGCAGACGCGCGCTCGAAGTCGGCAAGCCGATCGCGGTATGGAAGGTCGGTAATACGGCGGTCGGGCAACGCGCCGCAGTTTCTCACACGGCGAATCTCACTGAGGAGTACGACTTCTATCGCGATGCATTCCGCGAGGGCGGATTCGTCGAGATACGCGAAGTCTACGATCTCGTCGACGCGGCGAAAGTGTTTCGTTCCGGCAAACGTCCGCGAGGCCGGCGTGCCGCGATCGTAACGACTTCAGGCGGTGCCGGTGTGCTGCTCGCCGATCGTTGCGCAGAATCGATGCTCGAGTTGCCTCCACTGACGCCAACAACTGTGTCCGCGCTGAAGCCGCTGCTGCCGAGTTTCGCGTCGATCGGAAATCCGATCGACTTCACTGCAGCGCTCGCGCAGAAGGAGCCTGAGTTCACGCAGGCGACCGAGCTCATCGTGGCCGACGACAACATCGATCTCGCACTTGTGCGATCCTTTCCAGGCCGCGACGTGGACTCCTGGGCCGACCATCTCATTGCGCACGCCAACACGGCTGCGAAACCGATCCTCGTCAGCTTGAGCAGCACGCCCGCCCAGGCCGCGACATGGGCGCCGAAGCTCGAGGAGGGCGGCGTTCCCTGCTTCGAAGTGCCGAGTCGCGCTGTCGCGGCAGCCGCAATGCTGTGCGAGTTCGCGGAGCGCGAGAGGCACTCGGCATCGGCCAAGCCTTTGCGTATCGTTGCCGCGCAAAACCTGGTCCTCGAGAACGCGAGAGGGGGCCTGGACGAAGACCAATCGAAGCGCTGCCTCGAGGCTTACGGCATACGGACTCCGCGGCGTCTTTTCGTCGACGACGCTGAGCCTTACCCGGAGCGCATCGATCTCAAATTCCCGGTTGTGGTGAAAATCGTGTCGCCGGATATCGTTCACAAGACCGAAGCCGGCGGCGTGCGGCTGCGGGTAGCGGCCGCGGATTTGCGGCGGACTCTGGATGAGATTCGCGCGAATGCTTCATCGTACATGCCGAATGCCAGGATTCGTGGCTTCTTGCTCGAGGAAATGGCGGAGGGCATCGAGATGATCGTGGGCGCACTGAACAATCTATCGTTCGGACCGATCGTCGTCGTCGGCATGGGCGGCGTGCATGCCGAAGTATTGCGCGATGTGGCGCGGCGGTACGCACCGCTCTCCCCGGAGCAAGCTCGAGAGATGATCACGGAGTTGAAAGGCAGCCGGTTGCTCGAAGGCTACCGCGGACAAACGCCGCGTGACGTGAACGCACTCGCGGACGCTGTCGCACGGCTCTCGTGGATAATCAGCGATCACGAGAGCGTCGTCTCCGAAATAGAAATCAATCCACTGCTGGTCGGCTTCGAAGGGAGCGGCGTCACTGCCGTCGACGCGGTAGTCCGGCTGCGATGAAGAACGATTCAATGATGAATACCGAAAATAGACAGCCATATATAGGAGCGACCGAGTGATCGCAGATCTGCATTACCTCAGTGCCGCCGAGCAGGCAAAGCTCGTGCGCAATCGAGCCCTGTCGCCCGTCGATCTCGTCCGCGCTTACCTCGAGCGGATCGAGCGTTATGACTCGAAGCTTCGCGCTTATATCACCGTGTGCGCGGAGCAGGCGCTGGCCGAGGCCAAGAAGGCCGAAGCTGAAATCGGCGCCGGACATTATCGCGGTCCGCTCCACGGTCTCGCGTTTGGCGTGAAAGATCAGCTATGCACAAAAGACATCAAGACGACGCTCGGCTCGCGCATTCTTGCCGATTACATTCCGGATCACGATGCAACCGTGATTACCCGCCTGAAAGCGGCCGGCGCCATTCTCATCGGGAAAGAGAATCTGCACGAGTTCGGCAAAGGCGGTACCAACGTGTTTCCGTTCGGCCAGCCGCGCAATCCCTGGAATCTCGCGCACACGCCGGCCGGATCTTCCAGTGGATCCGGCATCGCGCCGGCCGCGGGTTTGTCGTCGGGCTCGCTCGGTGAGGACACGGGCGGCTCGGTGCGCAGTCCTGCAGCCGCGAACGGAATCGTAGGCCTGCGTCCCACATTCGGGCTCGTGAGCCGCTACGGGGGCGTCATGTACGGATGGACTGCGGACACGATCGGACCGCTCACGCGCACGGTGGAAGACAACGCGTTATTCCTGCAGGCCATTGCTGGACACGACCCACTCGATGCGCTGACGAGCACGCGAGCGGTGCCGGACTACCCTGAGCACTTGAAAAG
>JAQGNH010000248.1 GCA_028291945.1 Betaproteobacteria bacterium | reverse complement strand
GACTCCGATCGCACATAGTTGCGATGTCTCTTGAACATGTTATTCCTTGGCGTCCTTCGCGCTCCCGCTTTCGATTTGGCATTCCGTGCTTCTAAGCGTGCAACTCGAACTCACCCATGATCTCCAGAACCGCGCGCCGCGGCAGCTCCGCGATTCCGACCGCCGCACGCGCGTGTCTTCCATACTCCGGACCCCATAACGCGTAAAAAAGATCCGACGCGCCATCGATCACCGCGAATTGCCTCTCGAAGCCCGGGGCTGAATTGACCATGCCATAGAGCCGGATCACGCGTTTCACGCGATCGAGCTCGCCCACTTCCGTTTTGATCGAGGCCATCATGCAGAGCGCCACGGCTTTAGCGCAGACATACGCTTCCTGCTCCGTCACTTCGCTTCCCACTTTGCCGAACTGCTTGCAGCCGAGCGGCATCGCCTGACGTCCCGTGCCGTGGCCCGACAGAAACAGTATGTTGCCCGCTCGAACACACGCGACCCGGTTGGGACTTGGATACGGGTGTGTCGCCGGCAATTCAAAGCCCATTTTCTTCAGCTTGTCTTCGATCACGGCCATGTTCGACTGTACCTTGAGGTGGTCACTTCTCTTCCAATTTCCGGCTCTCGGGCATCGTCATGAACGACTGCATCGCATGCCAGAATTTGTGGCGGTTGATCCCGAGCGTGGCTGCGTGTGCAAGACCTGAGATGAAAACGAACTGCTTGTCCTTGCTCGGGAGCTTCACGAAGAAATTGATCAGATCCTGCTCGGTGGCTATGCCGTCGTACTCGCCACGGATGATGCAAACCGGGCACTCTATCGATGCAGGATCGACGATCGGCAGGTTCGCGCACATGTCGAGATACGCGCCCGTTGGGACGGAATCGGACAATGCGAGCTCAGCGTCAGCCAGAGCATCCGCCGCGATCATCTCCGACGTGCCGGGCTTGTCGCGCGTGAACATGCTGTGGATGAAAGCGCGATCGACTTTGCGTCTCGGGCTGGAGCGATACTCCTCGAGCTTCTCGCGTCGCGCGTCGAGTGTGGGGGACCCCTCGCCTGTGTAGACCAGCGCCGACACCATCAGGCGTGCAACGCGGCTCGGGTTGAGCTGCGCGAACAGCGAAGCGCGCAAAGCGCCGGACGATCCACCGTACATGAACACGCCGGATTGCCGGGTCTCGCTCTGCACGATCTTCATCGCAGCGGCGAGATCGTCGGCGCCTGACGAGATATCAGAATTGTTTTGAGTCTTGTCCGAACGGCCATACCCTTCGCAGTCCATCGTCCACACGTCGTAACCGAGTCGGGCGAAATGATCCATCAACGAATAGTCGCGCCCCGGCACGTGCAGATCGAAACTCGACCGGCCCGATGCCGAAGAGCCGTGCACCAGAAACAGCACCGGCAATGCAGCGCTCGCAGACTCGGGCGCCTTCGCACGTTTGCGATAAACGTACAGCTTCACATCTCCTTTGTTCGCCCAGTATTCAGCACTCCAGCTACTGCTCTTAGCGCGACTGCCAAAAAACTTGTCCACCATTTCTCCTTCTACCCGTGCGAACCCGCTGCGCGCGACTCGATGAGCGCGCTCGGTGCAATCGATCGAGACGAAGCCGTCGCTCGGTTCGCTGTCGTCGAATTATCGCATTGTTGCACCCTCTTGCTCCTGCAGAGAGCGGCCCTGTTCGATGCTATGATCGTTTCGCCCTCGTATTCTGGAGCTCGTCATGATCGCTGCGATCGAATCGAAGTTGTGCACTCTTGCTGAGCTTGCTGCCCGAATTCCGGACGGCACCGCGCTCGGATTGGGCGGCGTCTTTCTTCATCGCGGACCGTTCGCGCTCGTGCGCGAGCTTGCCAGACAGAAGCGCCGCGGCCTCGAGATCATCAAGCCTTCGCCCGGTTACGATCTCGATCTGCTCTGCCGCGCCGGCGCGGTGCGAAGGGTTCGCGCAGGCATCGTCGCGATGGAAGGCAACTTCGGACTTGCGACTTGGTACCGCAAAGCAATCGAGCGCAAAGAGGCCGAGCTCGAAGAGCACGCCTGAATGACGCTGGTGGCGGGGCTGCGTGCAGCCTCATACGGCGTTCCGTTTCAGCCGGTCGGCGGTGTGCACGGCAGCGATCTCGCGCGCCTGAATGGCTGGCAGACGATTCGCGACCCGTACGGCTCGGGACAGGACGTATACGTGATTCCCGCGATCGCTCCGGACGTCGCGGTCATACACGCAGCCGAAGCGGACGAAGAAGGCAACGCGCGGGTGTACGGCTCGCCGTTCTGGGATCACCCGCTCACGCGAGCGGCGAAACGCGTGCTCGTGACCGCAGAACGCCTCGTGCCCACCGATGTATTGCGGCTGCAGCCCGAGCTCACGCTGGTTCCAGGCTTCATGGTCGAAGCCGTGGCGATCGTGCCCCGCGGCGCATGGCCCGGGTCGATGCATCCTTATTACGACGTCGACTACGCTGCAGTCGAGGATTACATGAAGGATGAAGCTGGGGTACTCGATGCCCATCTGAACGAGGCGCCTGAATGCAAAGACCAACTGCAGGAACGCCAAGGACGCAAAGGAAAAACCGAGGCCGCCAAGGAGATCAAATCATAAGGTCCAGGTTTTTGCCTTGATCGCGTCCCGAACAACCCGGCGTATCTCTCGGCGCAGCGGTATCATCTGTGCCCCTTTGCGTCCTTGCTTCTTCCTTGGCGTCCTTTTATTCCCTGCTTTTAGCTTTTTGACATGCCCAGCGGCTGGACCCCCTTCTCCTACATCGTCGTGAATCTGGCCCGCCAGATACGGCCCAACGACATCGCATTCAGCGGCGTCAACTCGACGCTCCCGATGCTCGCCTGCCTCCTCGCGAAGCACGCATACGATTTCAGATTCACCTACCTCAACGTGGCCGGCGGCGTCGACCCTCAGCCGACGACGATCCCGCAGTCGAGCAGCGATCCTGCGATCGTCGCGGGGTCGGCCGCTATTTTTTCGAATATGGATTTCTACGACCTGTGCACTCGCGGAGGACTCGACCTCGTCTATCTCGGATGCGCACAGATCGATGCCGAAGGCAGAACGAATGTTTCGGCGATCGGCTCCTGGGAAAATCCGAAAGTGCGTCTGCCCGGCGGCGGCGGCGCGGCGGTGATGATGCCCACGGCCAAGCGCGTCGTCACCTGGCGCACCGAGCACTCGGCGCGTGCGCTCGTGGACAAACTGGATTTCGTCACTGCGGCGGGCAACATGTCCACGCTCGTCACTCCGATCGCAGTGTTCCAGCGACCCACGAGCGCGGGCAGCAGGTTTCACCTCGAATCCTGGAATCCGGACGTGAGCATGAATGAAATCGAACAACGGACTGGTTTCGAATTTGACGTATCGAACGCGCGTCCCACCGAGCCGATCACCGACGCCGAGCGTCTTGCGTTGGCCGAGCTGGACCCCGATCGCCGTTTTGCAATGGAGGTGAATGCTTGAAAGCACTGATCGTTATCGGGCTCGTCATCACGACCCCCGCCTGTATTTCTCACGTTCGCGCATGATGTCCTCCGACCTCGTTCAGCTCACTTTGACCGACGTCGCAGACGCGATCCGCAAGAAAAAAGTCTCTTCGGTCGAAATCACGCAAGCCGTGCTCGCGTGGGTCGACCAGGTTCAGCCGATGCTGAACTGTTTCATCTCCCTGGCACGTGAAGATGCACTGGCTGCTGCGCGCGACGCAGACGCGCTGCTCGCACGCGGCGGCGCCGTAGGGCCCTTGCATGGCGTTCCGCTCGCGCACAAAGACATGTTTTATCGGCAAGGCAAAATCAGTACGTGCGGCTCAAAAATCCTCGCCGACACGCGGCAGACTGTGACCGCCACAGTCGTTCGCAAGCTGGAAGCGGCTGGTGCGATCTGGCTGGGCGGCCTCAACATGGGTGAGTTCGCGTCCGAACCCACCGGCGGCAATGCGCACTTCGGGCGTTGCAGAAACCCCTGGGGGCTCGATTACGTGACCGGGGGCTCCTCGAGCGGGAGCGCCTCCGCCGTCTCGGCGCGGGCGTCCTATGCGTCGCTCGGTTCAGATACGGGGGGCTCGATCCGCACCCCCGCTGCCATTTGCGGCGTCGTCGGCCTCAAGCCGACCAACGGCCGAGTCAGCACGTTCGGCGCAATGCCGCGCGCCTGGTCGCACGACTGCGTAGGCCCGCTCGCCCGAACGGTACGCGACTGCGCAAAGGTGTTGACGGCGATTGCGGGCCCGGATTCGAAAGACCCGCGCTGCCTCGATATGCCGGCCGAGGACTATGAAGAGTCACTGAGCACGGACCTGAAAGGTTTGCGAGTCGGGGTGCCCGATAATTACTTCTACGACGGCACCACAGCGGACGTTCAGGCGTGCATGGATGAAAGTCTCAAGGTGCTCGAATCGTTGGGCGCGCGGCTCATTCGCGTTCGTGTGCCCGATCCCCAACGCGTTCTTACGCTGTCGATCGTCATGACCGAATGCGAATCGTCTGCGTTTCATGCTGCATGGATGCGCACCAGGCCGCAGGATTATTCGGCCGGCGTACGGGGCCGGTTCGAGCCCGGCCTCGACATTCCGGCCGTGCGTTACATCGAAGCGATGAACGAGCGCCCGCGACTTCGGGAGGAATTCATGGACCAGGTTTTCGAGCGCGTCGACCTCGTTCACACACCGGTTCTGTCGATTCCGGTGCCCAGGATCGCCGAAGTTGAAACTGCAGGTAAGTTGCGGGAGCTGATTCCCTTTTTTACGCGGAATACCCGAACGCCGAGTTATCTGGGTTTCCCCGCGTTGACGGTGCCGGCTGGGTTCTCGGCGAACGCCATACCGGTCGCATTTCAGCTCTTTGCCCGTCCCTATGTGGAAAGTGTGGTCTTACGCGCCGGGGCAGCCTACCAGCAGGCGACCGACTGGCACCAGCGGCGTCCGCCGCTGCGCGGTCTCTGATGATAATCCAGCGCCTGCGTCGAACCAGAATCAGTTCGGCGCGGTCACCGGGACTACTGCGAGGTCCGTCGAGCCGTCGTCGATGAAATGCGGCTCGTAACCATGAGTCCGCGCATCGTCGAGACAGTCAAAGAACAGATCGAATGTATGTCTGGATTTGGTCGCACGCTCCAAGGCCGACCATTCCCACACGTAGCCGTTTCCACAGGCAGTGCGCACGGGGTAGATCTCACACGGCCGCAACAGAGCTTCGACCGTGATCCCGATAAAGCGCGCGTCAGCGCCTCGCCTATCCATAGAGGGTCCTTTGCGAAAAGAAGCGGGGTCCAGATGGGCGGTCCGGACCCCGAGCTCTATCTGGCGTAGAGGTCTACGCCTGCAAAAAGCTCAAAGGGGCACTGCAAAGTGCGTGCCTAACTGCAAGGAACGCGGCTGCTACCCGATGCAGACGGGCCGTTGGCTGGTGCAGATGTGTGACCGGAGAATAAGCCTGCGCAGTCAAACGCGTCGCCACGCTCAGCGCACGGTGGACGTGCTTAGGCTGGGGCCGGCGCTGATGCCCACAGGAGTGTGCAATGGGGCTTGCCACGTGGTCTCGGGCTGGCCGCCTTGTCACCATACAATAACGCCTAATGCTCAGCCAAGCCGAGGGAGACCACCGTGGACTTCACCCTGCCCGAAGAATTACGCATGCTTCGCGAAACCGTCGCGCGCTTCGTTCGAGAAGAGCTCATCCCGCTCGAACCGACCGTGATTCGCCGCGAAGCGGAACGCGGGCTCACCGATAC
>JAQGNH010000243.1 GCA_028291945.1 Betaproteobacteria bacterium | reverse complement strand
ATCCGCTCGAATGCATCGAGACGGGTGATGTCGTGCGGGTCGATCCCGCAAAAAAAGTGATCGAGTTGTTGCGGCGAAAACGATGACGACAACAGAGCTGCCCACGCTCTGAACAGCAGCGGGCTTAGCGTTCAGCACCAACGCCTGCGTCAATACTCCTGCGCCTTCTTCAGCCGTCGCGCTCTGACCGCCTGGGCCAGCGCTTCGAGTAGCCGCTGGGTATCGTCCCAGCCGATACACGCGTCGGTGATGCTCTGACCGTACACCAGCGGCTTGCCGGCTACGAGATCCTGCCGGCCTGCCTCGAGGTGACTCTCGGCCATCACCCCCGCAATGCGCTCGTCGCCCGCCGCGATCTGCCCCGCTACGTCCATTCCCGCCTCGACCTGTTTTTCGTACTGCTTGGAGGAGTTCGAGTGACTCAGATCGATCATGAGCTTCTGCGCAAGCCCGGCTTCACCGAGCGCTTTGCACGCGGCGTCGACACTCCCGGCGTCGTAGTTGGGCGTCTTTCCTCCGCGCAGCACGACGTGACAGTCCTCGTTCCCCGTGGTCGACACGATGGCCGAGTGGCCGCCCTTCGTCACGCCCATGAAATGGTGGGGTGCGCGGGCCGCGCGCATCGCATCGACGGCAATCCGGATGCTGCCGTCGGTGCCATTCTTGAATCCGACGGGGCACGATAGACCGGACGCAAGCTCCCGATGCACCTGACTTTCGGTCGTGCGCGCGCCGATCGCGCCCCAAGAGATGAGGTCGCCGATGTATTGAGGCGTGATCATGTCGAGAAACTCGCAGCCCACGGGCATTCCCATATCGTTCAGCCGCAGCAGGAGCTCGCGCGCCACTCTGAGACCCTCGTTGATTTTGAAGCTGCCGTCGAGCCCCGGATCGTTGATGAGGCCTTTCCAGCCGACGGTCGTGCGCGGCTTCTCGAAATAAACGCGCATGGCGATGAGCAGCTCCCCGGCGAGACGCTTCTTGAGCTCGAGCAGCCTGCCTGCGTACTCGTTCGCTGCCTTCACATCGTGTATCGAACACGGCCCGATGATGATGACGACTCGATCGTCTGCACCATGCAATATGCGGTGGATCGCGTGACGCGCATAAGACACCGTATTGGACGCGTCTATCGTGACCGCGAATTCGCGCAACAGCACGGACGGCGCGACCAGCTCGTCGATCGCGCGTATGCGCACATCATCTGTCTTGTATTCAGCCATGGGTTGTAACCGGCTCGCGTCGATGATTTAATTCAGCGCGAGGCCAGAGATTTGAAACGAACAAGACTCCAATTATATGAGTTTCACAAACTCCGCACGCGAATGGCTGAGCCCTGCAGGTTTGGGGTAATCAGCGCATGATGTCGACGGCGGAGGAAAAAACGCTCAGCTGGAAGCGGCTCTTCCTCATATTGGTATCGGCCGCACTCGTGGCCTACGCCCTCAACGGGCTCATGCACGACGATATCTACATCCCTTGCAGGGCGAACTGTGAAGGCACGCATTATCACGGCACGCTCGCCTGGCTCATGTTTGGGGGCATGCTGTCCTTCGCGGCTGGCGGGCTTCTGCTCAACGTCCTGCGGCTCGACCACAAAGCCTGGTTGCTCCTGCCCCTTTTTCTGATCTTCGGCGGGCTCGGGTTGGGGATCCGCGCGAAGATGCTCGCCGACCGCGATATCGACATGTTCGAGCAACTGTTCCGGCACGGCGAGTCGCTGTATTCGCAAGCCAAGTACATGGAAGCTCAGAAAGTGTTCTACGAGGCTTTGCTGGCGGCAAAAAGCGATGTGAGTCTCGCACACCGCGCTGCGGCACGCGGCACCGACAGCTTCTGTATCGGGCTCTTTCAGCGTGCGAAGTGGGAGCTCGCGGACAAGGACTACCAGCTCGCGCTGCTCGATATTGATACCGCTCTTGCCGACCGCAAGTGCAGCAGGTTCGCGGCGGAGACCCGATGGGCGCGGGAAGTAAAGTTGAAGCTGGAGCGCGGCCGCTGAGTCGGCGAACGGTTTTTCGCGTGGGCTACTACTCCGGTTTGACTCTCGCGGCTTTGACGACTCGTGCCCATTTGTCGATGTCTTTCCTCAGATAGGCAGCGAATTCTTCAGGCGACGACGGCGCAACATCAAGTCCTTCGGCCGTCATGCGGTCCTTGATTGCAGGAAGCGAGATCGCGCGCCGGATTTCGTCGTTGAGACGCTTGATGATCTCCTTTGGCATGCGCGGCGGACCCAATACGGCCGCCCACACGTTCGCCTCGTATCCCGGCAGTCCGGCTTCAGCTACCGTGGGCGTATCGGGCAATATCGATGAGCGTTTTGCCGTCGTTACCGCGAGCCCGCGCAGCTTGCCTGCTTTGACCTGTGGCAGTGCGGCGACGATATTGCCGAACATCACCTGGATGTGTCCCGCCACGAGGTCTGTCAGCGCCGGCCCCGTCCCCTTGTAAGGCACATGCTGGAGCTGCGTGCCCGTAGTCATGTTGAAGAGCTCAGTGGCGAGATGCGAGAGACTCCCCTGCCCTGCCGAGCCGTAATTGACGCGCGCCGGATTTGCTTTTGCGTACGTTATGAGCTCCTGCACGGTCTTCGCCGCCACGGAAGGATGCACCACCACGAAGAAAGGTCCCGTGCCCACCATGCTGATCGTCGATACGCCTTTTACCGGGTCGTACGGCAACGCATACAAGCTCGCGTTGGCGGAATACGCTGCCGAAGTCATGATGATCGTGTAGCCGTCGGGCGTCGCGCGCACCCCTGCTTCGGCGCCGATGTTTCCGCCTGCGCCCGGTCGATTGTCGATGATCACGGGCTGCCCCATGCTTTCGCTCATGCGCGGGCCGACCTGGCGCGCGACGATATCGCTTCCCCCGCCCGGGGCGAAAGGGACGATCACTCGGATCGGCCTGGTGGGGTACGCCGGTTCAGCGCGGGCAAACGCACACGCAACGAGTAATGCGCTCGCGGTGAGCGCCGGCAGAACGGACCTGAGGTGCTGCATCGAACGTCGTTACGCGGCTTCGCGTGCTCTCTCGCGCAGTGGACGCAGGCTGCCGCCTTTCATGACCGAACCCGGCAACGGATGGCCGACAATGTCTTCTGCGAGCCGGGCGACCTCGATCAGCCGATCGAGATCGATGCCCGTATCCACGCCCATTTCCTCGCACATGAACACGAGATCCTCGGTGCAGATGTTGCCGGCCGCGCCCTTGTGTGCCGCGAAGGGACAACCGCCGAGACCGCCGACGCACGAATCGAACACGTCGACGCCCATTTCCATCGCTGCGTAGGCAAGCGCTAACGCCATGCCGCGGGTGTCGTGCAGGTGCAGCGACAGACGCTGCTCGGGATACTTCTCGCGCACGGCGCCGATCACCTTCTTGATCGATTGCGGCGTTGCCCACGCCATCGTGTCAGCATAATTGAGCACCTTGATGGTGAGACCGTGCTCGGCGGCGAGATCGAAAATCTGTGCGGTCATATCGAGCACGTGCTGCACCGAAATGTCACCTGCGTAATTGCAGCCGAATGCGGCCATCAGCGATCCGCGCTCGATGGGAATGTTATGTTCCTTGTACATGTCGATGATCTGGTGCTGCGCTTCGTAATTCTGTTTGAGCGTGCGCTTCTGATTCCGCTGGAGGAACGCTTCGGACGCGGTGAGCGAGATGATGCCCGTCGTTTCGAACCGGCCCGTTGAGATCGAGCGTGCGAGACCTTTTGCGTTCATCGCGAGCGCTTCGTAGCGCACGCCGGGCTTACGCTTGAATCCCATCGCAACTTCGTCCGCATCGGCCATCCCCGGAACATTCTTCGCGGGCACGAACGAGCACACCTGGATATGCTTGACCCCGGTCTCGGATAACGCATCGACGAGCTCGATTTTCCGCGCGGTCGGAATGGGCCCTTTTTCGAATTGAAAACCTTCGCGGGGGCCCTGTTCGTAGATATGAATGGACTTCGGCAGATCGCTCATGTGGCTCCTCTTTGGACTCTTTCAAGTATAGTCGAACGGAGTTGTCCGGGCTCAGCTCGGCTCGATTACTCGTTGGGCGTGATGCCGGCCCGTTTGATGACCCGAGTCCATTTCGCGATCTCGCCGATGATGGTTTTCTCGAACTCATCAGGCGTGCTTAGCATCACTTCGGACCCGTCGGCGAGTAGGCGCTCTTTCGCCTCCGGGTCCTGCATCACTTTCGCTGTGGCTTCGTTCAGCAACCGGACGATGTCGCGTGGTGTTCCTGCGGGCGCGAGCAGCCCGTAGAGCTGGCGCACGTCGAAGCCCGGCAGCCCCGACTCGGCGATCGCCGGCACATCCGGCAACAGCACGGAGCGTTTTGCGCTTCCGACGCCGATCGCGCGCACGCGTTTCGTCTTGATCGGCGACAGCGCGGGCACGATGTTGCTGAACATCAGGTCCGTTTCACCGGCGACTACCGCCAGCGTGGCGGGTGAACTGCCCTTATACGGCACGTGCGTCCATTTGATGTTCGCGATCGAGGCGAAGAGTTCCCCCGACAAATGTCCCGGTCCACTTGCACCTGAAGACGAGTAGCTCAGCGATCCTGGGCGAGCCTTGGCAATCGCGATCAACTCGCGTACGGTCCGTGCCGGCACTGAGGGGTGCGTGATCAGCACGTGCACGGCATACGCCACGAGCGTAATCGGCGCATAGTCCTTCGGCATGTCGAAGGCGAGCCTGCTGTAAAGCGCCGGCGCGGTGGCCATCACGCTGCTCGTTGCAAAAAGCAGCGTATAGCCGTCCGGCGGTGATTTAGCGACGAGCTCCGCCGCGATGCGCCCGCCAGCCCCTGCACGATTGTCGATGACGAACTGCCGCCCGAGCACGACGCCCAGCTTTTGTGCGAGCATCCGGCCGACGGTGTCGGAGCCGCCACCCGGCGCGAAAGGCACGACCATGCGCACCGGTTTGGCCGGATACGCCTGTGCACCGGCGTCAACCGCGCAGCATGCTAGTACTAGTACAAGCGTGGTACACGCCGGGCGGCACCTGTTTTTATTTTTCAACACTGGAACATCCTCCTCCGTTGCGGCGAGCATTGTGGCATAGCGGTCAGATCGAAGCAGAGGGCGCGGCACTATGGATGCAGCTGAGTTGGAGACAAGCGTGAGCCGTAGCCGCAGGTCATGATCGGCAAAACATCCGTCTCGCGATGAACCTCAGTCCGACAGAGCGACGCTTGCTGCTGCGCCGTGTGCTTGCAGGCACACAGTGTGTATCGCCTGCCGCCGTTTACGATCCGATCTCCGCGCGCATCGCGCAGGAAGTCGGTTACCAGCTCGGCATGCTTGCAGGCTCGGAAGCATCTAACGCAACTCTCACCGCTCCGGACCTCGTCGTGATTACGCTGAGTGAGCTCGCCGCGTTAACACGCGGCATCATGCGTGCGTGCGATCTGAGCGTGATCGTCGATGGCGATCATGGTTATGGCAATGCGCTCAACGTCATGCGCACCATGCAGGAGCTCGAGCACGCCGGAGCGTCCTGCGTGACGATCGAGGATCTGGCACTGCCGCGACCGTTCGGGTCGGCGGTACAAAGTTCGAAGCTGGTGTCGATCGAAGAAATGACCGGCAAATTGCGCGCGGCCGTCGCGGCACGCACGGATCCCGCACTCGTTGTTACGGCACGCGTCGCCGGGCTGAGAGTGGAAGGCACCGAAGGCACTGCTGCGCGTGCGCGCGCCTATGCGGAAACCGGGGTGGACGCGATTTTCATTACGCGGCTCGAGACACTCGACGAGATCGAAGCGATACATGGCAGCGCGGAGCTGCCGATCATTGTCGGGCGCGCGCCCGAGAGGCTGAAGCGGGAAGAGCTACTCGAGCGCGGCGGGCGCGTACTGCTGCAGGGCCACCTGCCGCTCCAGGCCGCCGTGCGAGCACTGCATGAGAGCTACAGGCGACAGTGGAACACCGCTAATGGTGACGAGTTGATGACGTGATGATGCGGCGAGGTGACGAAGTGACGAGGTGACGAGTGACAGGTGGCGAGGTGATTGCAATAAGTGACGACGGCACCTCTAGCGCCACACCACAAGCCGGCGCACGAGCTCGGCCATATCGACTTCCTTCTCGAGCGCCATCACTCGGTGCGCGATTGCATCAACCGCCGCTCCCCCGAGCAGCGCTTCGGACTGCGATCTCATTTTCGCCTGCACGTGTTCCCACGTCATCGGATTGTTCGGGTCACCCAGCGGGTACCGCACTTCCCTGTAGAACGTACCGCGTGCAGTCGTCACCTCGACCGCAGCGGGCCTCGCGCCCTGTTTGAACAAGACCGTGAGCTCGGGCGATGCCTCGAGACTTGTCCTGTCGATAAGCGCGAGCACGGTCGGATTCTGGAGCCAGTCTTTTTCGAACTCACGTGAAGTGACCTTGCCCGCAACCAGCGCGACCGCCACGCAGTAATAGAAGCTGTGGTCTGCCGTCTCCTTGCTGTCGGGCCTCAGCTTTTTCGCGTCCCAGCTCGGCTTCGTCACCGCCTCTTCGTGAGCGACGATGCGTATGCTGCGTATCTCGTCAGGACGAAGCTGGTGTTCTTCGCGCAGCTCCAGTGCGGCCTGCACCATCGCCGGCGTCATGCCTTCTATCGGATACGGTTTCAGTCCGACCTTGATGATTCGAAAATCGCCGTGCTCGGGAACGAGCGGCTCGACGTCCGCGCCGCCGGCCACCGCATGCTTGAATCCGTAACGGCCCTCGAGCAGCGTGAGCGCACCCGTGAACCCGCGCGAGGCGAGCAGCGCGCAGAACAACGCGTTCGACGATGCGATCGGCGCGGAAAGCGCCTTATCGAGCGGGATGGCGCCATGCCTGATTTCAGCAAACGTGTTCGCGCGCGCGCCGGCAAGTGCGATGGCATGCGCCGTCTGCTCTGCGCCGAGACCGAGCAGCTTGCTCACGCCCGCGGCGCTCGCATATGCGCATGCGGCAGTGTGATGCCAGCCGCGATGCCACAGGTTTTTTTCCACAGGCAGATCGGAGAAGCGCAGCTGTACTTCGTATGCGGCAATCATCGCGAGCAGAAACTCGGCGCCCGAACGGCCCTTCCATTCCGCGATCGCGAGCAGCGAACCCAGGTTATCGCTGGGATGTGCGGTCCACGCCGGACCGAAGTACACGTCGTTGTAATCCTGGTAGCGAATCGCGACGCCGTTTGCGAGCGCTGCGTTCTGAGTCGACGTCTTCTGGCCGCCCCACACGAGCGTTGCCTGCTCCGCGCCGCCCGTTTCGGCAATGGTGTCCCTGACGATGCGCGCCGGTAAACTGTCGAGCCCGCCATAAAGGCACCCCAGGCTGTCGAGCACGATGCGCTTGGCGTAGTCGACGACCTCGGCCGGCAGCGATGCATAACTCAGCTCCGCCACATAATGACTTATGCGTTCGACAACGGTGGTCATTTCGATCCGTTAAGTATCAGATTTTCCAGCCCAGCCACTCGCACACGCCGCGGCCCATGATCCATTCCTTGTCGCCGGCGCTCAGCCACGGCATTTCCTCGGTGAACATCGTCACCCCTTCGCGATACGTGCACGGCAGGCGCGAAAGATCGGTGCCCCAGAACAGGCGCTTAGGGCCGAATGCATCGAAGACGCGGCGTAAATAAGGATGAAGGCTTCTGTAAGGATACTTGTCCGTCGTGAAAAACGGCAGGATGGTCGCCTTCGCTGCGACGTTGCGATGTTTGCCGAGCGCGACCAGCTGATCCAGATCCTTGAACGCGTCTGCATCCTTGCCGCTCACGAGCCCGAGATGGTCCATGACGAGCTTGAGATCGGGATGCCGCTGCGCCAGGCGGCCGATCGCGGGCATGAGCCGATGAGGTACCAGCACCATGATCGGGATGCGCGCGTCGTGTGCCGCAGCGAACACCCAGTCGAGCTCGCCTGAGATGAAAGGCCGTTCGAGCAGCGGCGTGTGAAGCGCGAAGCGCAATCCGAGCATTCCGGGCTGATCGAGCCACCGCTTGATCTGATCGCGTGCATCGGGCGCAGTGACATCGAGCCGGCCCATCACCGCGAAGCGATCGGGATGCTCACGTGCGGCGGCAAGTGCCAGATCGTTGCGATCTCCTTCCCACGAGGGCGGGACGATCACGACGCGATCGACCCCGGCCTTGTCCATTTCGCGCAGAAGAAAATCCTTCGTGAAAGGCACGCCATCGTTGTGGACAGGCACCGCCTTGAGCCCAGCGGGCGGGACCGGCCACGGGCGCTCTCGCGTGTCCGCGCCCCAGATGTGAACTTGTGAATCGACGATCAGCATTGCTCTCCCGCTGCTTGTGTCATTCGGGCTTCGCGCCCGTCGCTTTTACGACTTTGCCCCAGCGCTCGATTTCAGAGCGGATCAATGCGCCGAACTCCTCAGGCGTGCTGCCTGAGGGGATCGCGCCTTCGCCGGACATCTTCGACGCGGTGTCGGGACGCGCCAGGAATTTCGCGATGTCGGCATTCACCCGGGTCACGATGTCCCGAGGCGTACCTGCGGGCGCAAGCACGCCATACCACTGCACGACCTCGTAGCCTGGAACGCCCGACTCGATGACCGTCGGCAGGTCAGGAAGGAGACTTAGACGCGCCTCGCTCGCCACCGCGATCCCGCGCAGGCGCTTGCCTTGAACGTGCGGCAGAAGCGGCGGCACGCCCGTGATGGTGAGGGAGATCTGACCCGCGATCAGATCGATGACCATCGGACCCGATCCTTTGTACGGTACGTGCACGATGTCGGTCTTCGTGAGCATCTTGAAGTACTCCACGCACAGGAACGGATTGCTGCCGCCGCCGGCAGAACCGTAATTGAGCGTACCGGGGCGTGCTTTCGCCAGATCCACAAGCTGCTTCACGGTTTTTACCGGAAGCGACGGATGCACCGCGAGCAGGTTTGGGACGCGCGCGACGAGCGAAATCGGCGTGAAGTCCTTGATCGCGTCGTAGCGGAGCTTCGGATAGAGCGAGGGATTCACGCCGAACGTGCCGATGTGGCCCACGACCAGCGTGTAGCCGTCAGCGGGACTGCGCGCCGCAAGCTCGGCGCCGATCTGACCGCCGGCGCCGCCGCGATTGTCGACGATGACCTGCTGCCCCCACGCTTCGGTGAGCTTCTGCGCGATGACTCGTCCGACGATATCGGTACTTCCGCCGGGTGGGAACGGAACGATCAGCCGCACGGCACGCGCAGGATATGGCTCCTGGGCGTCCGCGAAAGCCGCGCTGAACCCTGCCGCAATCGACAGCAGGAAAACGCTCGTTTTCATGCTCCTCCCCGCTGCTTTTATTTTACTAAACGAATCCGCGATTCTTGCAGACGTCGGCTACCGTGCGCTCCATATCTTCCAACGTTGAAAACACCTCCACGCCGGCGGCAGACAGCGCCGCGCGTTTCGACGCGAAGCTGCCGTGCGTGCCGTGAACGAGCGCACCGGCGTGACCCATCGTGACGCCTTCGGGCGCACTGCTGCCGGCGATCAGTGCAAAGACGGGTTTAGCGAATCGCTGTGCCTCGATCGCTACCGCGAATTCCTCTTCCTCGTGCCCACCGATCTCGCCGATGATGAGCAGCGCGCGAGTCTGCTCGTCGCTCGCATAAAAAGGAATCAGATCGGCGTAGCGCACGCCTTTCACCGGATCGCCTCCGACACCGACCCAAACCGATTGCCCCACACCGCGCTGAGCGAGGCGATAGCCGGCTTCGTAGGACAGCGTTCCGGATTTCGACATCAAACCGAGCGGCCCGGAGCGAAGCGCGTCGTTCGGCAGAAAGCCCAGCTTCGCCGCGCCCGGTACGGCCATTCCCGGAGTCGATCCGCCGATCCACGTGACACCCGCATTGCGCGTGAGCTCGAGCGCTTTCATCGCGTCGTGAACAGGCACGCCTTCGGTCGGCGTTACCATGTAGCGCACGCCCGCACCGATCGCTTCCTGCATCGCCTCGAGCAGCTGGAACGCGCCGACAAAAGCGATCGATGTGCGGGCCCCAGTCGCCTGCACGGCTGCGTGACAGGTTGCGAATACGGGAACGCCGTTCACCTCGCGCGTTTCCATCCTGCGCGAGACGCCGCCAACGATGTTCGTTCCATACTCGCGCATGAGGCGGGTGTGGAGCTGGCCGGCACGGCCCGTCATGCCCTGCACGATGACCGGCGTGCTGCGGTCGATGCGCGGATCGATCATGACGCAGGCCGCGCGCGCTCGAGCGCGGCTTTCACTTCCCTGACCGCACCGTCGAGATCGGTGTGAAGAGGTATGCCGGCCCGTTCGAGCACGACGCGCGCAGCAGATAGACCGTTGCCGACGAGCCGCGCCACCACCGGCACGTGAAGCTCGGGCACGCGATCGAGCGCCGTCACGAGCAGCTTTGAGAATTCACCGAGCTCGGTGATGCCGGCGAAGACGTTGATCAGCACGACTTTGATGTGCCTGCCTTCTGCGAGCCATTGCATGACGCTCACGAGGCGCGCCGGATCGCCGCGCATGCCGCCGGTGCGGATATCGAGGAAGTTGTATGGCTTCAGCCCCTGCTGCCGAAGCTCGTCGATCAGCATCATCGAGAGCCCTGCGCCGGTCGTGAGGAGTCCTATTTCGCCGTCGGGATCGACTACCACATAGTCGAAGCCGTGCTCGAGCTTCACGTGCGCTTCGGGATACGCGCTCTTGCGCCGCTCGAGCAGCGCCTTGATCTCGGGCTGGCGTTCGATCGCGTTGTCGTCGGTGACGAGTTTCGCATCACCGGCCACCCAGCTCCCGTCCTTGCGCACGAAAAGCGGATTGACTTCCACGAGCATCGCCTCGCGCTCGAGAAAGACGCGCGCGAGCTGCTCTCCCGCTTCGCGCAGTGCGTTCCCGCGTGGGCCATTCCAGCTCGCTGCGAGCTCGCGCACGGCGCTCTGCAGCGCCCCGAGCTCCGCGCGCACGACGCACGAGCGGATCTTGTCCGCGGGCAGAGTCTCGATGTCCATGCCGCCTTCTGCTGCCATGATGATGCGAACGGCGCCTTCAGCACCTTCGAGGAGCAGCGCCACATAAGCTTCTGATGCCTCACTCACCTGCTGTTCGATGCGCAACGAATGCACGGCGCGGCCCTTCAGAGTCGCACCCCACATGCCACGCGTGAGTCCCGCTATGTCTTCGCGCCGGCTTGCTCTCTTGATGAGGCCGGCCTTGCCCCGCCCACCCGCGCTGACCTGGGCTTTGATGACCCAGGGGCCGCTCGGCAGGTCTGATGGAATCGACTCGGCACTTTCCATGAGGCAGCCCGCAGGCACGGCGACGCCGTTAGCTGCGAGTAAGTACTTGGCGTCGTGTTCGAGTAAATACATGGCTACCTTTGTTGCGCCGGGCGAATGCGGCCACCCGTTTTTCGCCTCGCGGCGTAGGCGACGTATTCCGTTTCGCCGCGTCCCCAAACACAGTTGCTAAAGCCGCAGTCGCGTGGGGGAAATCTGGATTCGTAATTAGACTCACGACGAAATCGCCGGAATTATATGGCATACAGTACGCGACGATCAGCCTGAGCCTGACACGGGGAATTACGCGGCCGAATGCATGTTTGTCCAACGTGGCTTGCGCAAAAACCGCGATCAACAGCGCGTTGACACTCGATCGCCCGCGCCTCCGTTGCAGTGTCCATCCTGTGAACGCGCACGATGCGTACCCGGCAAACTGGCAGCAATGTTTTCGTTACAATCGCGCTTTTTCTTTTCGGACGGACCGGGGCACCGTACGGATCGCCTACCGTTGCGCACCTTTAAGGCGCCGGTCGGAATCGGCTTTGCATGTCTCAGCAGGGTCTGACAGACAAGGAACTCACATGGATTGGCCTTTTCACGCGATTCACGAGGGTGGCGGGAACACCGAGCCGCAGTCTTGTGCGCCTGCCGAGGCGCGACCAGACCCCGCCGATCGGCAGCGGCACCTTGCCGAAGCGGCATACTACCGCGCAGAACGCCGCGGATTTGCACCCGGTTACGAAGAAGAGGACTGGCTCGAGGCTGAAAAAGAACTCGGTGGCGGACCAGCCCTCCCCGGACGCCGAAACAACGAGCCGGAAGTACAGCGGTAACGCCTGGCGCAAAACGTCGAATTGCTGCACGCCTGCGGTATTAGCCCCCTCGCTGCTCCAAAACGTTTGCCCGACCGAGACGGACGTCATCGCCTGAGCGGCAATAAACGTACGCCGCCTCCGCAAAGGGCGTAAGCTCGGACAGCAGTTTTCCTTCGGTCGCGCCAGAGCCAGCGTACGGCACCGCACATACGCGAGTTCGGATTGACTGTACGTTCAGACCGTTCCTTCCCTTTTAAGGCAACCACGATGAGCGCCTTGCTGGCTCCGGCACTGTCTTTCCACGAAATGACGCTAGCCGGAAAACTGGTCTTTATGGTGAAGCTGTGCGTCTTCTTCGTCTCGTTTGGCTTCGTTTTCCCGACGTTGCTGAGTCACTGAAATTGATGCCTGAGACTTATGCGTAGATTCGTTGCACCGCTGGATGTAGGGGTCGCCCTCGCGCTGTTGGCGGCAGTCGTCATGACATACATGCTGCTGTCCTCCACGCGCATCTACGGCTGAGCTGCTTTTCCCAGCGCGGTCAGCATCCCGCAAGTCGTATGCTGTTCAGCTGATCTGTCAGTTCCACAACATCAGAGCGCCGAAAGCAAGTTCGACGGATAGTGCCGCGCGGTTCACTGCGTGACGACGGACTCGCGCGGGCTCCTCACACGTGCCAGACCCGCGCGCGTCAGCAGCCATATGTAGAGCCAGCCGACGTCGAACTCGTACCACTTGTTCGATAGCTTCGCAGCGGCCGGATTGCGGTGGTGATTGTTGTGCAGTTCTTCGCCTCCGATGAGAATACCGAACGGGATGATGTTAGTGCTCGCGTCATCGGTTCCCCAGTTGCGATAGCCGAACCAGTGGCCCAGGCCGTTGATCACACCGGCTGCAAAGAATGGGATCCATAGCATCTGAATCAGGAAGATCACGGTCCCGGGCCACAGGCCAAACACGAGCAAATCAGCTGCCCCCATCAAGGCGACGCCCAGGCGCGCATGTTTCGAATAAATGGTGCGCTCGAGCCAGTCATTCGGAGCTCCGTGTCCATAACGCGTCACTGTCTCGATGTTGTCGGCCTCTCGGGTATACAGCAGCACGCCGGCCCATACGACGCGGTTGATTCCGAAAATCTGCGGGCTGTGCGGATCGCCGATCCTGTCCTTGTTCGCGTGATGCTTGCGATGGACAGCCACCCATTCGCGCGTGATCATGCCTGTCGTGAGCCACAGCCATGCACGCAAGAGATGACTCACAACCGGATGCAAATCGATCGCGTGGTGTGCCTGATGCCGGTGAAGAAAGAGCGTCACACCTATGATCGTGATATGCGTGAGAATCAGAGCAACGACGAGATAGCCCCACCAGGGCAGATCAATCATTCCCGAAGCGAGCCGTGCCGGAAGTTCTGAAAAAGACATGATTCTTTCTTATTGGTTGAAAGCCTGACATAAAGCGCCTATGTCCGCTTGTGTACACAAGGGCAAGCGCCGTGCCAAGGCCAACGCTCACGTCTGATTGGCTCGCGATGAGCGCGAACCGGCTCGATCATGCATGCGTCGGATTGAAGCCGTGAGTCGCGGCGTCCGCCTGGCATTCCAACATCGTCAGGAAGCGGGCATCGTCATTCCACGTCACACCGTTTTTTCCTACGGCCCGCCACCACCAGCTCAGTCGCGGCACGCTGTGCGAGGTATCGTTGGATACCATGAACGACCATCGCGCGCCGTCGAGTTGCCACGACGGTCGACTGAGTTTTGCTTCGGGTATAGCCATGATCGTTGCCTCCGGGTTTCGATCGCTTCGATTCGGAGCACATCGGAACATGAGCTTGGCATCGGGTGCGAAGACGAGCCGAACCGTCGTCCAACCAAACCGCCCGCGCGCGTTCTCATTCTATGCAGCCGGCATCTGCGCCGGGCGCAAGACACGCGATGCGCGGGGTAACTGACTATACGCCTTACCCTGACGAAACGGTCGCCTTTCGCATCATGCCGCGGCTTTATTCGTCCTTGCCGTATAGAACCCGGCGATGCGCGATCGTTATGGCATTGCGCGAGATGCGCGCGTCGATGATCATCGGGCCCGGATTGGCGACCCACTCGGCGGCGGCCGCGCGCACCTCTTCCACCGTCGTCGCGAGACGCCCTCTTCCACCCATCGCTTTTGCGATTTCCCCAATGTTGGGAGTCGGAATCGTAGAGAGCTCGGCCTTCATCTTGTGTGCGCGCATTTTGTGATATTCGGAGCCGAGCGCCTGATCGTTGAGCACGACCGCGAGCAGCGGCATCTTGTAGCGCACAGCGGTGTCGAAATCCGAAATATGCATCATGGTGCTCGCGTCCCCGTCGACGAGCAGCGTCGGCTTGTTGCCCGTGGCGACACACATGCCCATCGCGGCAGGCAGCATCTGTCCGATACAGCCGAAGAACTGTGCCGCGTGCAGGAACGGCCGCGGACGCTGGAAGGTCACCGTCGAGAAGCCCGCGCTCGCACCGCTGCCCGTGAGCAGACCAATGCTGCCCGGCACGGTCTCGTCGATCACGCGACAAACCTCGCGCGGATCGATCGTTCCCGGTTCGATCTCGAATTGCGTGCGATCCTCGAACTGGTTGCTGAGTCGCTCGAGTACTTCACCGGTGCGGTAGCCTGTCGACCTGAACGATCGTTTGGCGAGCAGAGCCTCCAGATCCTCGATGCCGGCTTTCGCATCGGTCTGCAGGTAACAATCGGCTGCACGGCCGCTGCCCATCATCACGTGCGCTTTGGCGTCGAGATGTATGTAGCGTGCGTTCGGATACAGATATCCGTGCTCGGTCGTGTAGCGGTTCATGCTCGCGCCGACGGCGATCACGCAGTCAGCCTCTTCGAAAAGCTGGATGGCCGTCTTCGTCGCGTACAAACCGGAGATGCCAGCGTGATATTCGTTGTCGGCGAGCCAGTTCTTCGCGCGCAACGTCGTCGCAGTCAGCGCACCGATACGTTTGCCCAATTTGACGACGGCGTCACCCGCGCCCGACCACATCGCGCCGCGCCCGACGACGATCACCGGCTTCTTGCTATTCGCGATGATCTCGGCAGCCTTCGCAAGCATGTCGGGATCGGCACGCGCGATACGCCGAGCCGGCAACAACGTGGACGACGGCTTGTAAGGCTCCTCGTCTTCGAACTTCATCTGCTGCACGTCCATCGGCGCGCTCAGCATGATCGGACGCGACTCGAGCTTCGCGAGGTAGAACGCCTTGCGCACAGCCTCGTCCGCGTAGTCGGGCGACGTGATGCGAACGAAGCCAGCTTCGCACGCTGCTGCGAACCGCGACTGGTCGAAGCGCTGGATGTAGTCCTGATCCGTACCGGGAAATTCGCCGACGAACGCGACGAGCGGCGATTCCGCGCGCGCAGCGGTAACGAACGCGGTCGCGAGCTGCGTTACGCCCGGACCGCAGGTCGCGGTGCACACGCCCGGCGTATGCGTCTGTCGCGCCCAGCCATCCGCCATCCCCAGGCCGACGCCTTCGTGGCGTACTTCGAGCACTTTCACGTCGGTCAGCTTATCGAGCGCATCCATCCAGTACATGTTGCCGTCACCCATCATGCCGAAGATGTGAGAGACGCCTTCGCCTGCGAATGCACTCGCCAAACGTTCGTAAACCTTCATCGCTCCCCCTTGCTGGGTCGTCGACCCCGTGAAAATGTAGCCCCTCCCAAACGCCGAGCAGGGGAGTAACCGACGCCACGGAATGTGCTCCCGTTGAGTCCTACGCCGTGTTTGCGCCGGCGCATCGCGCAGCAAGATTCTCGGAAAACTCCGCGGCCATGCGCTTGATCACTATTTTGGCGCCGGCCTCGACGATCCCCGCGAGCTTGCCCGTTATTTCGTTCTCGCCCTTGATGAGCACCGTCGTGCCCGCGTTTTCTGCGTTATCGGTCACTTTAAAGCTCATGCTTGCCTTGAAGCGCGTGCCGCCCTGGTTGTCTTTGCCACGCGCGGTAACCCGTCCGGTCATCGCGCTCTGATCGAGATCGAGGTCGATCCTTGCACGGAAAGTGACCTTGGCAGGTCCGAACTTGACCGTGAGACTGCCATCGAAAGATCCGTCCTCGTGCTCTTCCCCCAATGCCGCGCCTGGCACACACCCAACAACCGCGTGCGGATCGGACAGCAAATTCCACACGAAGGGCGGCGCCGCCGAAGGGACCTCGAACTGCTCGTTGATTTCGATCATGATGACGGAAGGATAGCGTTTTCTGTTTAGGTCGAGCGCAAAAAAATAATATGGTGGGATCCCAGGCCAGGCTCGTGTGATGTCCCACACCACGCCAGCTAAATCGCGCGCGAAGGCGCCGTCGCGGACGCGCTGATCAGCTGTTCCAGCTTCTCGCTGCTGACCGGCTTTACGACATGCTCGTCGAATCCGGCGTCGCGAGCGCGGAGCTTGCCCTCCTCAGTGCCGTAACCCGTGAGCGCAACGAGCCGCGCACCGCGTTTCGCGGTCGGGCGCAGCTGCCGTGCAACTTCGTAGCCGTCCATGCCTGGCAGACCGATATCGAGCAGAATCAGATCGGCGTCCGACTTCGAGGGGAGCTGCAGCGCGGTGCGCCCGTCGTAGGCAACGTCCGCCTCATGTCCCATCAGACGCAGCAGCACTGCCATCGAGTCGGCCGCGTCACGATTGTCGTCGACGATCAGGACGCGCAGCGCAGTCTCAGCAGTTTTACTCTTGAGAGGCACAATAGAAGGATTGCGTACGGGCTGCAGGGTCACGGCGAGCGGCAGCGACACGGTGAACGTGCTGCCCTGACCGACACCCGCGCTGTCGACTGTGACGCGGCCGGCGTGCAGCTCGACGAGCGTGCGTACGAGGGTCAGCCCGATACCCAACCCGCCTTCAGCGCGTCCCAGCGCGACCGGCGCCTGCGCGAACAAATCGAAGATGCGGGGCCGCATCTCGGCGGCAATGCCAATGCCGTTGTCGCGGACCTGTACGATGGCGTTCTGTTTGTCATGCAATACGACGAGCGTGATGCGCCCGCCGGGATCGGTGTATTTCGCAGCGTTGTTGAGGAGGTTGCCGAAGACCTGCACGAGGCGCGCACGGTCGCCGTTGACGGTGAGCGGCTCTTCGGTGCCGGATACCGTGACCTCGTGGCGCCGCAAGTGGAGCAGCTGACGACTCTCTTCCAACGCGTCCTGCAGCACATCGCTCAGCAGAAGGCGTGCACGCTTGAGCTCGATGCGACCGCGGCTCACGCGCGAGACATCGAGAAGATCGTCGACGAGTCGCGAAAGTTGCGCAGTCTGGCGGGCCATCACGTCGACCAGGCCCGGGGGCACGCCCTCGCCATCGGCACGCATTCGCAGCAACGCTATAGAGGTGACGAGCGGAGAAAGCGGATTGCGCAGCTCGTGACCGAGCATCGCGAGGAACTCGTCTTTGCGCCGATGCTCGTCGCGCAGCTCCGCGTTCAGCGCCGCCGCGTCGGCTCGTGCCGCCTCGAGCGCCGCGGCGAGCGCGTGCGCGTTACGCGAGGCCTCTCTCGACGCTTCGGCTTCCGACTTCGCGATCACCGCTTCCTGCTCCGCCGCCAGGAGCGCCGCCAGCATCGGCAGCAGCCGCTCGAGCTCCGCGACCGCGCTTTCGAGAGGTGTGCCGCCCAGCAGCACCACAGCCGTGCCGCCCGCGATCACGGCGAGCGCCGATCGATGCGTGCCTTTCGGCAATTCGACTTCGCCGCTCCAGCGCCCCTCTGCAGGGCAGCCCGCGAGAAACGATCGCCATGTGCGCCCGCCGTACAACGTTTGAGGCAGTCCCGGTGCGGGGATCAGCGCGCGAAGGGCCGGATCGCTGACGAACAGCAGAACGGTTTGCACGCCGAGCCTGGACGCGAGCGCCTCGGCAGCGGCCTTGCGCGTCGATCGCTCGCTGAGACCGACGATGAGATCGAGCGTGGAGCACTCGGCCATGATCTATTGCGGCAGAACGCAGACCACAGCAGTGCAGTTGTGAAAGCCTCCGAACTGTCCTTCGGCGCGCGCAATCTGCCCGTACGTGTTGCAGCCCACGAAGCCGGCCGGACCCAGCAGGTCCGCGCAGGCCTTGAGCTCGTTATCGAACGCGCGGCCGATGCGCAGCCGTGTCGCAACGCAATCGAATACCAGAGCGGCCCCGGGCTCGCGCCCGCCCAGCGCTTCCAGCGCGGATCGCGTGGCCTGCTCGGCGGCGAGAACAGCCGATTCTGCCGTCGTTTTCATGATGCGCACCACGGCACCATGGGGGATCGCCGCCGCGCACGATACCGCTCCGTCGTCGCCAATGCCGAGCGGAACCCGCAGCCTGTAGCTGCCGTTGCTCTCGATGCCGAGAATGTTATGAAGAAAGAAAGGCAGTGGATTTTCCTGATCGAGCTGCTGGCTCGTCGCCTCCGCATGATCCTCGAAGGCCTGCAGCGCCGGCGCACCGTTCAAACTAACCAGCCGCGATCCGTCGACTTCAGTCACGCGCAGGCCCGGGCCCGCAGGTGTCCATCCGTGCGATACGCCTACGCCGACCGGCTGCATCGATAGCATCTCGAGGGCGACGACCGCATCGCTCATGGCCTGCGTTCCAGCGAACACATAAGTTTTCTGGAAGCGACCATCATCGCCCGCACCGCCGCCGAAGAAACGGTAGTTACCGCCGGTTGCGATCGTCATTTCTTCCACCAGCGCGTCCGTATGGCCGGCCAGTGCATCCGTCATCACCAACGCAGACCGGTACGGCATCGGCCTGCCTGCAAGCCCCGTGAATGCTTCGACGACTTGCCGCGCCGCGCCGATCGGATTCGCAGTGAGATTGCGTCCAATACCGACGGCGAACTGCATGCTTTCCGAGCGCAGACCGAGGGCGGAAACATAGCCTTCGCCGCGCGAGGTGTTCGTGAACTCACCCGCGGAAGAGGACCCCACGACCACCTCGGTGCCGCTCGCCTCGACCAGTGCGGTGAGCAGGCGCTGGTAGTCGTGCTGCGCCGAGGCAAATACGATTACAGCATCTGCACAGGCCCCGTTCAAACCTTCGCGTATCGCGCGGCCGAGCTCGGCGCCGGCCTGGGCGCTGTCCTGCTGACTGGTAATAGTCGTGACGGATCGGCTCATATCGGTATGTCACTCGTTCGAGATTACTGGTGAGGCGCCGGGAAATGCACGCCATTTTGATTTAGCTCAAGCGGAAAGCAACCCGCACGCCCAGCAGCTCACGTGCGCGTGTTCTGGTTCTAAACCTCGAAGGGGTTGCGCTCGAGGTCGTTTGCGCACTGCACCTGAAGAGGGAATAAGCGACTGGTTCTACTCGATAATGATACCTCGCAGCTGAAAACAGCGTAAGCTCCCCGTCATCGGACTCCAGAAGCTCGTCAGCGCAGGCGCCAGCCTCTACCGCTCCGGGTCGACCAACGTGCAAGCGCTCCCCTACCCGTATCTGTTTTTGCGACGTTCGAAAGAGAACACACTGGACGACAAAGTTGCACCTGGCGATTCGAGGAGCGCAGCGAATTTTTTTGCTTGAGAGGAGAGCCGCGTGCCGTGGATTATTTTCGATGAGCAGGGATGGCGCTGGGGCCGGCTCGATGCGCAGGCAGACATGGTTGCTGAATCCTCGTGCGGTTTCTCCACGCGTGACGAGTGCATTGCGGATGCGGAGAAATACGGATTTACCGGAGATCACATCGGCGGCGACTATCCTGATTGTTGATCCGGTGGTCGCATCGGCGCGCACTCGCAGGCCCGTGCGTTCGCAGAATGCGGTTGACGCGTCGGACGGGAGAGGATAAGGTTCGCCAGGCTATTGGTTACGCGTAGCTCTGCTCTACGCGACCCTGAAAGCCGGGCTCCGTCCCGGCTTTTTCTTTGCCGCGCTTCAAAGCCGGCGGTCTGATGCGCGGATGTTTCCTTTTGCGCTCATGACATACATTGGAGTTTTCACCATGTCGGCTCCGCACGATCTGATGCTGCGTTCGGTCCTGGCACGCCTCGATTACTGGACAGGCGAGGCAGTGCACGCAAAAAGCGCAAACGACAACGAGCGGCAGGCGCTGTGTCGCAGATCCATAGATGAATACAACGTGCTCATCCAGACGATGATCGCTGGCGCCGGTTATGTGGGATGTGCGGGAGAGTCACTTTAATATGCCACTTGAAGACCGCGTCGCTATCCTCGAAACACGCGTACAGGAGCTCGGAGCGCACTATATCGTTGCACTCGCCGAAATCGAGGCTTTGATGTTCTGCTTGATCGCGGCGCTACGCGTCGCGCCGCTCGATGCTACGGTGACGCAATTGAAACAGCAGATGGAACAGCTGCGCGTGATGACGCTGGCGAGCGCAACGAGCGATGAAATCGAGGAAGTCCGTGCCCGCAAGGCCCAGCAGATTTTCGATTTCGTCGCAGCCGCGATACGGCAGCGCGAGCCCGTCGGAGAGCTCTCGCCGTGATCGGTCGCAAGTCGCGACGAGTCTGCAGCGCGCTCAGATTCCCAGCTGCTGATACGCCATGTCGCTGACAGCGAGGCAGCCGATCGACGTTGCGAGTGCCAGGGCGAAGGCAAACGGATTGAATTCACCCGACGTCACGATGCCATTGGCAAATAACGGCGCCAGACCGTAGCCTCCGAGAAACGCGCCGACTATGCCGATGATGACGGAGACGAAGGCTCCGCGTTCGCGATTGGCCTTCAAGAAAGCCCAGCTCGACCAGCCGATGAGCGCGCCAGCTGTCATCCAGATCACTATATTCATCGACCGCCTGTGTACAGATTACATTTCAAAAAATGCTGCCGCTCAGCGCTGCGGCCTCGTGCGGACGAGAGCGGAGAGTGCAGGCATCGCGTGAATGAATCAGACCAGGCATTCGACAACCTCGATCTGGCGGTTGGACGCGCGATAGATGACACGATCGCCTCGATCGAGGCGGGCGACATCGATCATGCGCTGGAATCGCTCGAGCGGGCCGTCAAAGTGAGCGAATCGCACCCGTTATTTTCCAAGCGGGCCTCAAGCGAATTTCACCGCCTCGAAGCTCTGGCTGTCATTTGCGAACGTGCCCTCGCAGCAGCACCGGAGCGCGGGACGAAAGTGCGCGTCCTTCTGGACCGGATTCGCGCGTTGAAGCGCTCGAGCATACATTGAGCGTAATCCGCGCGAACAGTTAACGGGCGAGATGGCGCCGAACATCTCTCGCCAAAGGTCCAACTTCCGCAACGATGCGCTTGAGCGCCTGATAGCTGACACCCAGTTTCTCGGTCCAGTAACGGCACTCGTGCTCTTCACTTACGTCTATGCGATCGCGATCCTGATCCAGACGCTCCTGTATCTTTTCGACCATGGGTGTCTCCTTCTCCATCATTTCATACCGCTGCCCGCGTCTCGGGTTGGCGAGGTGTCGCCGCGCGCATGCTCGAGCCGCACGTCGTATCCTTTGCGCCTCGCGTCATCCATGCATTCGTAATAAAAATTGAAGCATTCCGACGATATGCCATCGCTCCCACGCCATCTCCACACGTAACCATTGGAATTGGCAGTAGGTTCGGAATTGATCTCAGCAAACTTCATAGGCTCTCCTGGCCGTACAACTTCGTGCGCGTCGAGTGCGCGTGCGCCGCGGCAAACCGCAGCGACAATGTGACAAAAGAAAAGAGAACAAACCGGGAAGGCCTCGTACCTTGCGGGCCTGTGCGCGGGCCTAGGATACCCGCCCGGGATTGATCAGGTGCATATCGTTCCACTATACGCTGAAGCACCCTCGACGGTGCGTTTATTTGTCGGCTTATCTGACACGCACAGTCACATCCGCGCTGTGCGCATTACGAGAATATACTGAGGCTTCGGATGCGAACCCAACGTGCCCCTTTCAGGAGATATCTCTTGCAGACAACACTCGCGCACCCCAGCAAGATCGTCGGACGTATTGTTCTGGGGCCGCGGCAGGTACGTAGCGGTTATGCGCGCATAGTTTCAACCGCGGACGGCTCCGGCCGCATCGAGATCTTCGATGCGAAAGCGCAGACCTGGTCCGATGCGTCGGGTGAATGTACGTTCAGCGAGCTGTGGAGCGCTGCGCCGATTTTCGACAAGAGATATTTCAGCGGTTTGTAACGTGTCGCGGCCGGCCTTCGCGCACATCAATGGCGTGTGGCGCTCGTAGGACTCTCGCCTAAGGACGGCCCGGACGCTTTCATGACACTGCGCACGAGCTTCTCGAGCTGCTCGCCATCGATCAGCTGAATCGATTTGCCTGCGGCGAAAGCCTCGGCGTCGTCGGAAAACGTACCGCTCGTTACAACTGCGCCGCCCGTGGCACCTTCGGCTGCGATCATCTCGAGCAAGTCTCCAACGGCCGACAGTCCGACCATGGCCGCGCGCCAGTGTTTGCATTGCACGAGGATCCTCTCGTTCGCAGTAGTCGCGACCAGATTTATTTCGCCTGCCGATGAAGAGCCGGGGCCTGGCGTTACGGTATAGCCGATGCGGCTGAACGCTTCTGCAACGAGCTTTTCGAATTCCAGCCAGTGCAGGTTGCGGATGCTTTCGAGATCGGCATGGGTATCGAGCAATTTTTTACGACGGTAACGGTGGTATGCGGCGAACGGCGCGGGAACTAGGAAGAGGAGCGCAAATAGCCACCCGTATTCCATCGCGGCCTCGCCAATCTGTGCCGTGACAGCGCTGCCGGAAAACAGGAAGGGAATCGCAAGCCCAACGACAAGATAGATGATCGCCGCCGTGACAACGCTGACCCACCACGGCAACGCCAGGAGATCGCCAAGTAGGGTTCGCGTGGATCGCCGGCGCGGCATTGGCCCCCCTTGTTTACGCACGAGCAGAGTCGTGCGTTCTGCAGGCGCGAATATATAACAAAGGGGTGTCGCATACGCGTAGTGAATGTCACGAGCCCACGCGCGCTACGAAGTCATCAGGCGGACAAGCGACACGGCTGCCCATCCTACGAATATCGTCCAGGCTCCGCACATCGCGATCATGATCACCAGCAGCGTAGATGGTTTGGGAGACAGAACCACTGAAACCAGCGCAGTGCGCCGCCATCTGGGCCGCTCTGTTTCGAAAATCGATGCCATATATGCGTCTCCCAAACATGTTTGAAAGAACAACGGGCATATCGACGGCGGCGGGGGCAATCGAGCCTTACCCACGCCTGAAGGCGACTCCTACCGCTTAAGCACGGCCCCTGGTCCGCGCTCCGTGCACGCTCGCCTTTAGTGTTGCCGTCTCGCCCCTCCTATACTACATATTGTGTTTTTAGTGGCTCGACAGCACAAATGGTAGTGCTATTGCGGAAAAATGACAATAGGGCTCTGCTGGATTTTCGTAGTTGAAATCGGGGGGCTTCGCTGGGCTCGCACAGTCGCATTGCGCAGCCGATCTGCGGCATCAGGTCAACGCGTCGAGGTGGCTCTTCGCGAAGGCAGTCGTTTCTTCACTTGGACTTGCCCTCGCGGGACCCCAGTCACAGCTCCGCGCCATACGTGAAAACACGTTCATGCGATAAGCTCTCACCCCGGTGGACGGTGCCGATGTAGCAACAAAGGGAGAACGCGCGATGGCTTACGCGACATCGGGTGACGGAGTGCGGCTCTATTACGAAGAGGCCGGGACCGGCATTCCCATTCTGTTCGTGCATGAATTTTCAGGCGACTTGCGAAGCTGGGAAGCGCAGATGCAGTATTTCAGCCGGCGCTATCGCTGCGTCGCATTCAATGCACGCGGCTATCCCCCTTCCGATGTGCCGACCGGCGTAACGAGGTATTCGCACAAGATCGCAGTGGAAGACATGGTCGCAGTCATGCGTCATCTGAAAATACGAAAAGCGCACGTGATGGGGTGCTCGATGGGCGCGCAGTCGACGCTACACTTCGGACTGACGCATCCCGAACTCGCGCTGACGCTCACGGCGATCGGCGCCGGCAGCGGCACCACTTTCAAGACCCGCGCGCAGTTCCTGCGCAACGTGCAGGAGAATGCGCGACGGTACGAAGAAGAAGGACTTTCCGCGGTGCTAGAGAAGGTACGCGTCGCAGCAAACCGCGTGCAGCTCAAGCGCAAGAATCCGCGAGCCTTCGAAAACTTCTGCGATCGGTTCATGGAGCATTCGGCGCAGGGGAGCGCGTATACGCAGCGCGGCGTGCAGGGGCGGCGTCCCCCGCTGCTCAGCTTGGAACGCCAATTTCGAGCGCTCAACGTGCCGACCCATCTCGTCGCCGGTGACGAAGACCCCGGCGCCATCGAGCCGGCGCTCTTCATCAAACGCACGTGCGCTGCTGCGCGGCTCACGGTCGCGCCGGCAACGGGTCACCTGGTGAATATCGAAGAGCCTGAGCTTCTGAACCGGCTGACCGAGTCGTTCTATGCGCTGGTCGAATCAGGTCAGTGGCGTCCTCGAGGCGCAGCTTAGATTTTGATGGTTCGATCTCGAACCACGTTTCAAGCCGCGCTCCGCTACGATCGAGCTCGGCAAACTCACCCACGAGTCTGCCCATGAATGAGCACATGACGACACTGCGCTGCGAGACCTCTCCGGAAGGCATCCTCACGATCACCCTCGATCGGCCGGACACGCGCAACGCGATCAACACCCAAATGGGGCGCGAGCTGCGTGAGATTTTCGCCCCGCTCGTGTTCGAAGCGAAGGATGTCCGCTGCATCATCGTCACGGGATCGGGCGACAAGGCGTTCTGCTCGGGGGGCGATCTGAAGGAGCGCAACGGCATGAGCGACGCGGACTGGCGTTCTCAGCATGCGCTCTTCGAAGAGGCCGGCTACGCGATCATGAACTGTTCCGCGCCCGTCATCGCTGCGGTGAATGGCGGCGCTTTCGGAGGCGGATGCGAGCTTGCACTGGCATGTGACTTCATCTACGCCGCCACCAGCGCGCGCTTCGCGCTTACCGAAACATCGCTGGGGATCATTCCGGGCCTCGGTGGAACGCAGAATCTGCCGCGCGCAGTCGGCGAGCGCCGCGCAAAAGAGCTGATCATGAGCGCACGGCTTTTTTCCGCGCAGGAGGCGCTCGAGTGGGGCATGGTGAACCAGCTATGCGAAGACGCTCAGCTCATGTCCATGACGCTCGAGGCTGCGCGCCGGATCTGCGCCAATGGGCCGGTCGCCGTGCGGCAGGCCAAGAAAGCGATCCACTACGGCCTCAACGCGGACCTGCGCACCGGTCTCGCTTTCGAAATCGAGTCCTATAACCGTACGGTGGTTACGGAGGACAGGCTCGAAGGCGTGAAAGCCTTTGTCGAGAAGCGCAAGCCACGCTTTGCCGGCAAGTGACTTGAACGCTCAGGCATCGCCTCGGCGCGGCCGGCCGAAAACCTGCCCGTGCGTCGAAACGCAATAAGGAACCACATACGTCAGCGCTATCTGGAGAACCACCGTTCGCGTGAGCGCTGCGCCGGTCAGCAGATCGAAATGATTGATCACGTTCAAGATCGTTCCCACGACCAGCGCGACTTTTAATGCAAGCCTGACGACGTTCGGCTCGAGGCAGCGTTGAATAGGGCTCATGTTATTTCAGCGCCACCCGTGCGGCGGCCCAGTCCGACGAACCCTGTCTCATTCGACCTTGGTGCCCGAGCGCTTGACGATGTCGCCCCACTTCGCGAGCTCCGCACGCATATACGCACCGAACTGTTCGGGCGTGCTTTCCACCGGTTCGACGCCGAGGCTCAGGTAGCGCTCCGCCATGTCGGGACTGCGCATCGCCTTCGTGAACTCGGCGTGCAGGCGCTCGATGATCGGACGCGGCGTGCCGGTAGGCGCGACGACCCCGTACCAACCGGCGAGATCGTAGCCAGGGACGCCGGACTCAGCGATCGTCGGCAGCTCTGGATACAGCCGCGAGCGTTGAGCAGTCGTGACCGCGAGCACGCGAAGCTTGCCCGTTTTCACGTACGGCACGAAAGGCGCCATGTCGGAGAAGATCAACTGCACCTGACCCGAGATGACGTCCGGCAGCGCAACGCCGATGCCCTTGTAAGGCACGTGCGTCAAATTGATTTTCGCCAGATAGTTCAGGTATTCGCCGCACAAGTGCAGCGATGAGCCCGTCCCCGAGGACGCGAAGTTGATCTGGCCCGGTTTCGTTTTCGCGAGCGCGATCAGCCCACGCATGTCCTTGACCGGCAGCGACGGATGCATCGCGAGCACGATCGGCGCCGAAGCGACGTGCGCAACGGGCGTGAGATCGCGCATGAGATCGAAAGGCAGTTTCGGATAGAGATTCGGGCTCACGGCGAGAGAGCTGGTCGATCCGAACTTGATCGTATAACCATCGGGCGCGGCTTTCGCCACCATATCGGTGCCTATCGTGCCGCCTGCGCCGACACGATTGTCGACGATGAACTGGTGCCCCGTGGCTGCAGCGAGTTTCTGGCTGAACACTCGAGCGAGAATGTCCGTCGTGCCGCCGGCTGCGAAAGCGACGACGATGCGCACCGGCTTCACGGGGTAGCCCTGCGCCGATGCACCGCTCGCTGCGATCAGCAGCAGCGCGACGCACGTGATCGCGTGGCGTAACCACGAGGCACCGATCGCGTTAACGCACATCAGGAAACTCCCAAGCGCGCAGGACTCGAGGCGCCTACGCTTTCGCGGTCAGCCGAACGACTGCGTCGCGCCAGCGCGATTGCATGCCCTGTTCATCGAGATCGGCAAGCGCGCGCATCGTCGGTACGAAAGCGGGATAGACATCCGCCGCGATGTGCTGCGCTTTTCCGTATATGACTTCTTCTTCGAACGGATGCTCCGGGCCGCCGCGGGCAACCAGGCATTCGCTGCTGAGCTTTTCGCCGTCATTGAAATGCAAAGTGAGCCGCGCGGGCCGGTCGTGAGGACGCGGCAGCGCGGGCTCGAACCGACGGATCTCGACGCGCTCACGCAGCCGTGCGACGTCAGGGTGCTCGAGCGCCTCGGTCGAGAATGCGTCCACGCCTGCTTCACCGTATACGGCCGTTGCGGCGACCACGTGCTCGAAGGAAAAGCGCGCAGCCAGTGTCGTCGGCGGATACTTGTTGCTCATTCCGGGACGATGCGTTTCAAGCTCGATGCGGTCGATATCGCCCGGTCTTTTATCACCACCCATACGGCTGCGTGCAAGCAGCATCGCTTCGACTGCGGAATGCGTCGACTGGCAGCAGCCGTGGATCTTGTGATAGCCCTGCGTGATCGCCCATGTCTTCCCGAGGTCCGACGCGAGAAATTGCGGCTGCGGCTGCTGACCGAGCAACTCGGTAAACACGGAGTACAGCGTATTCAGCGTGCCGCCGATGCCACACGGCGCCCAGTCCGCCGCGCGCATGCCGTTTGTGCAGCCCACCGCGGCCCACACGTTGCGCACGAATGCGCCTTCGACTGCGTGGCGGAAATGACCGACCGTCGTGAGCGACGCAGCCGATGTCACCGCTTCCGTGAGTGTATGCGCGTCGAAGCCGCGCGCTATTCCGGACGCTGCAGCCCCGCCGATGGCTGCGTTCTGTGGATGAGGATGTAACGTGAGCTGCGGAAAAATCCAGCACCGCGCGATGCGCGCAATCACTTCGTAGCTCAGCACTACGGCACGCAGGGTCTGCGCCACGCTCAAATCGAATGTTTCGGCTTCTGCGAGCACGGCGGGGAGCGTATACAGGCCGCCGTGGCAGGGTGCGAGCCGATAGCCTTCGTCGAGCTCACACCAGCTTCCCGCAATGCCGTTGATGAGCGCAGCGGAGATACGGCCGATACGCTGCTGTCCACCGAGGAAAACAGTCGCGTCCGCATGAGTGCCTTCGCGAAGCAACTGCTGCTGAACCTGCTGAACCTGCGGCTCGGAGCGCGCCGCAATCATCGCGGACATGTTGTCCGTCATCACCATGACAGCTTTGCGCAGGACCGGACGGGGTATGTCTTCGAGCCTTACGCTGACCGTCCAGTCGAGCAACGCGCGCACACCGTCAGCCACTTCCTTCTCATCGCGGCTGTTGTCTTGCATCGCCGTGTCCATGTGTCTCCTTTGCGTCCTACGCGCCCGACGATCGCCTATTCGACCCGGGCGCCGGATTGCTTGACGACTTTACCCCAGCGCGCGAGATCGGCGTTCTGAACAACTCTGAATTGCTCGGGTGTGCTCGCCACGACCTCGGCGCCGAGTGCTGCAAGACGCTGCGCGACGTCGGGCTGTTTCACGTAATTCACGATCGCAGCGTTGAGCCGGGTGATGACGGTCTTCGGCGTACCGGCCGGTGCGAAGACGCCGAACCAGCCGACCGCGTCGTACCCGGGCACACCGCTCTCCGCAATCGTAGGGATGTCGGACAGCGACCATACCCGATTCGGGGACGTGATACCCAGCGCGCGCAGCTTTTCAGCTTTGACGTGCGGAACGGTGGCTACGATGTCGCCGAAAGTCACCTGCACGCGCCCACCGATGAGATCTGGAAACACGGCGCCGGTGCCTTTGTACGGCACGTGCACCATCTTGATTCCCGTCATCATGTTGAAGAGCTCGCCGGACAGATGCGGCATGCCGCCACTGCCCGATGAAGCCATGTTGATCGTGTCGGGCGTTGCTTTGGCGAGCGCGATCAACTCCTTCACCGTTTTTGCTGGCACCGAGAGGTTGACGACCATCAGATACGGACTGGCCGCGACAAGGCAGACCGGGTCGAAATCCTTCACTGCGTCGTACGGTATCTTCGGGTACAGCCACGGGTTGATCGCGTGAGTTCCGGTTCCGGCCGTGACGAGCGTATAGCCGTCGGGTATCGACTTGGCGACGATCTCCGTTCCGATATTGCCGCCTGCTCCAGGCCGGTTATCGACCACGACCTGTGCACCGAGATTGTCGCCGATGGCTTTCGCCGCAATGCGGCCGGTGATGTCGGTGCCGCCGCCGGGTGCAAACGCGACGATCATGCGAATCGGTCTGTTAGGATAATCCGCAGCCGCGGCAGAGTAAGCGAACGTCAGTGCCGCGGCGCTGACAAGCCTGCAGGCGATCATCGCGATCGGCTTGCGTCGCATGTGTACCTCGTGGAATATCGTTCGATCGAACAGGACTCTTTAATACAACGATGCAACAACCAACGTCAACACGCATGGGGCTGCTGCTCTCCTGCTTCGATTACTCGCCCGTGGCCGAAGACGAGTTCCACGACTGGTACGACACCGAGCACATACCGGAGCGTCAGCGCGTGCCGGGTTTTCTCGATTGCCAGCGCTGGCTGGCAGTCGATCGGCCGAGAAGCTCCATCGCGACATACGATCTAGCTGGCGTCGATGTGTTGCGCAGCCCCGGTTACCTCGCGATTGGCTACGACAACAATTCGCCCTGGACGCACCGCGTCGGCTGGCGATGCATCAAGCTTCTGCGCTTCGAAGGCGAGCAGATTGCGCCAGGCGATGAGTTGCCTCCGCGCAGTCCCGGCGCGCTCCTCGTTTGGGCGTTCAACCTGGACGGCGCCAGGGAAGCCGCTTTCATTGATTGGTTCGAAAGCGAGCACCGGCCGCGCGTGAGCACAGTGGCGGAGGTACACTCAGCGAGACTTTTCCACGCTACTGCGAGCACGCATCGTTATGTTGCGCTCTATCATCTCACTTCGCCCGAGGCACTGAAGAGCGCCGAGTGGCGAGACGCTGTGGAAGACGCATGGACTCAGCGCTTCGGCGCTCATGAGCGCGACCGCTTCCGCATGCTCGCGGCGCGTTACGTCAGAAAATCGTAGCGTGCGCGTCCACGCCGCCGTCATTCTGGACTCGATCCAGAATCCAATTTTGATGTACATGGTTTCCCTCTGTTCGTTGATCGCCTGCTCCCGGAGGGCGGTCAGAACGTCGCGCCGGACTTCAGATAAGCCTGCACGATCTCTTCGCCCGTCGCTTTCCACACGCCCGCGTGCGAGCAGATGTACTTGAGCGCGGAATCGAGACCGCCAATCCGATGCGCGGTGCCCATGATGAATGGGTGCAGGCAAATCGCCATGACCCGCGCCGACTGCTCGCCCTCGGCATAAAGCACATCGAACTGGCGCTTGATCATCGTCTCGAATTCGTCGATCGAGCGGTCGCGGTAATAAAGCTGCGGCGAATCGTTGATCTCGTACGAGTACGGCAGATACACGAGGCGCTTGCCGGCGACGTTCATCAGGTAGGGCTGGTCGTCGTTCACCCAGTCTGAAACGTAGAGGCATTCTTCGTCCGCGAGAATGTCGAGGGTGTTCCACGTTTCGGCGAGACCTGCGCCAAGCCACCCCACCGGCCGTCGGCCCGTCGCTTCGCGCAAGCGCTCGATGGAACCGCGGATCAGCTCGCGCTCCTGCTCGAGACTGAGCCCGGTGAGCCGCGTCGCGTTCATCTTGTTGTGGCCCATGAATTCCCAGCCGAGCTTGACCGCGTCCTCGATGATCTGCGGGTGATGATCGCAAATCGCGCTGTTCACCGTGGCCGTCGCGCGAATGCCGTGCTTCGTCAGGACGTCCATGATCCGGAATATGCCGATGCGGTTGCCATAATCGCGCTGTCCCCAGGCGCGCACCGTCGGCGCGTCGCCCGTCGCCTTTTCCCACGGATGGCCCGGCAGCGGGCTTTTCAACGAAAAGAATTCGATATTTGGAATCACCCATAGCGCGACGCGTGCGCCGTTGGGCCACTTGAGCTGCGGACGGCGGTTGATAGGCGTGTAAGGAAAAGGGCCGTAATCGCGAGGTTCCATGGCACTCCGTTGTCGGGGGTCGTTGTTGTTGCTGGCGTCTTCCGGTGTGACGAGCGCCGAGCGGCGGCACACGGGCTATCGCTGATATTATCGTATTCATCCCACCGAGGTTTTGCACCTATGAAAGCGAACGCATTGAAGAAAGCAGTGGACGCGGCGATGCCTCTCGGCATCGAATTGCTGGAGACGCTGAGAACCGAAACTGCCGATCGCGCAGGAGTCAGTCGCGAAACCTACGGTCCCAAAGAGCAGTTCGCTCACGACCTGCTGCGCAAGGCCGCCGAGAATCTCGACCTCGAAACCCGCATCGATTTCGCAGGCAATCTGTACATGACACTGGCCGGGAGCGACCGCTCGGCACCCGGATGGATCACGGGCTCACACCTCGATTCCGTACCGATGGGCGGCAACTTCGATGGAGCGGCGGGCGTCATCGCCGGCCTCGTTGCCCTCGCCGCTTTGCGAAAATTAGGACACTCACCCGCGCGCGACATCACCGTAATGGGTATACGCGCGGAGGAGGCGAGCAGCTGGTTCGCCGGAAGTCACAACGGACATCTCGGCAGCCGCGCTGCGCTCGGCATGCTTCCACGCTCGGAGCTCGACGGGGCAATCAACAGTCGCAGCGGCAGGACGCTCGCCCAGCACATTGCCGATGCGGGTTTCGACGTCGATGCGATTGCGGCCGGTCGCCAGGCGCTGGATCGTGATCGATATCGGGGCTACATCGAGCTGCACATCGAGCAGGGACCCGTGCTCGAAAATCGCGCAATTCCTGTCGGGATCGTCACCGGGATCCGCGGATCTGCGCGATTGCGCAGCGCGCGTTGCATAGGGGAATACACGCACTCGGGCGCCGTCCCGCATGAATATCGCAGCGACGCGGTGCTCGCCACAGCGGAGCTCTGCTACCAGCTCGACCGCGAATGGGAAGCGGTGCGAAAAGCAAACGGCGATCTGGTCTTCACCGTGGGCAAGCTCTACACGGATTCAAAAGCGCACGCGCTGACCAAGGTGCCGGGCGAAACGGCATTCACCATGGACTTGCGTAGCCAGCACCTCGGCACGCTCGAGGACATGATGGCAAAGACGCGCGCGCTAGCAGACGAGATCGGCCGCCGCAGGCGTGTACGCTTCGAGCTCGGCGAGTTCAACATCTCACCGCCTGCGATCATGGACGCATCGCTGCAGGCGCAGCTTTCGGACGTCGCGCGCGAGCTCGGCATCGACGCGCTCGCGCTTCCCAGCGGCGCCGGTCACGATGCACAGGATTTTGCGCATGCCGGATATCCGGCAGCGATGATCTTCGTGCGCAACGCCCACGGCAGCCACAACCCGCACGAGGCGCTCGATCCTGCCGACCTCGCGCTCGGCACGCAGCTCCTGACGCGCTTCCTGGCGTCCTGACGACTTCAACAACATCGACCACAAAGGACACAAAGGACACGAAGGAAAGCAAAGCAGAAGGACTTACAGTTGTCCTCATTTCACACGCGCACGCGCCTTTCACCCTGATTAGCGGGCGCCGTGAATGTTAGATTTTTTTCTTTGCGGCCTTCACGTCCTATTATTTTTGATCTTGTTTTCCTTTGTGTCCTTCGTGTCCTTTTTGGTGAAAGCTTTTTGCTTTTGATCTCTCAGTCTGAGGCTTTGATGTTCGCCGCCGTGACAACCTTCTGCCAGCGTTCCACATCGCTCCTCAACGCATCGCGGAATTGATCGGGCGCACCGCCTGCGGCGTCGATGCCGTCGTTCGTGAGACGCTCTTTCATTTGCGGAGTCTGCAGGAGTTTCGCGACTTCGCGATTCCAGAACATCACCACGTCCGTGGGCAGACCTTTCGGCCCCCACATTCCGTACAGCAGCGGCGCGTAGTAACCCGGCACGGTCTCAGCGATCGGCGGCACGTCAGGCAGCGCACTCGAGCGCACCTTGGAAGTGACCCCGATGCCGCGCAGCCTTCCGGACTTCACGTGCGGCGCGGTGGACGGCGTGCTGCCGATGATGACCTGAAGCTGGCCCCCGAGCAGGTCGTTGAGCGCAGGACCCGTGCCTTTGTATGGAATGTGTGTCATGCGCACGCCGGCCATCAGCTCGAACAGCGCGGTCACGAGGTGAGAGAAGCCGCCGGTACCGCCGCTGCCGTAGTTGAGCTTGCCTGGATTCGCTTTCGCATAGGCTACGAGCTCTTTCACGGTCATCACCGGAACGCTCGGATGCACGACGGCAATCGAGCTTGCTTCTCCGACCATCACGATCGGCGTGATGTCTTTCACCGCGTCGTAGGGCAGCTTGTGCAGCGCGGCCATCGTCGTATAGGCGCCGGATACGAACGCGAGCGTGTAGCCGTCCGGCGTTGCACGCACAGCAGTTTCGGAGCCGATCGTGCCGCCCCCGCCAGCGCGGTTGTCGACGACGACGGGCTGCTGGACGGTCTCTGACATCCGCTGGGCGATCACGCGGGCGACGACATCTGCGCCGCCACCGGGTGCGTACGGAACGATGATGCGCACGGGTTTGACCGGATACTTCTGCTGCTGCGCAAATGCGCTCGCACAAGATGCAAGATGCGTGACGAGCGCAGCGCCGGCCGCCATGTAGAACAGGCCTTTCATTAGATCTCCTCGGAATTCTTATTCGGTTAGAGCGGCGCATTGTGAGCTGATGACTTTTCACAGTGCGGCGGCGGTGTCGAGCGGCCGCGGCGAGCGACGGATTACGGTTCGACCGTCACGCCTTTCCAGAACGCCACACGTTCTGCGATATTGCGCGCAGCATCCTTCGGCTCGGGGTAATACCAAGCGG
>JAQGNH010000237.1 GCA_028291945.1 Betaproteobacteria bacterium | reverse complement strand
GGACCAAACTTCGCATGCGCGACGCTTTGCCCGATGCGCCATGGGAGTCCGCTTTCGATGTTGCCCATATCCACCTTCGGCTGAACCGGAACACTGCCTGAATAGCCGCGGCCGCCGAAGTACGACGGTTGAGCCTGGCGCGGCACCCCCTTGATCTTGCGCATCAGTTGCTGCGGGATCTCCTGGAAGAAGCGCGAGGCGACGTTGAAGCGCGTCTGCCCATGCAGCATGCGGCTCTGCGCGTACGTGAGATACAGTCTGCGGCGCGCCCGAGTCAGAGCGACATACATGAGACGGCGCTCCTCCTCGAGACCTTCAGCTTCGGTCGAGCTGTTTTCGTGCGGAAACAGTCCTTCCTCCAGCCCGCTTATGAAAACGCTGTGAAACTCGAGACCCTTCGCGGAGTGCACGGTCATCAGCTGCAGCGCGTCCGCACCCGCAAGTGCCTGATGCTCGCCGGCTTCGAGTGCGGCATGCGCAAGGAAAGCAGTCAGGTCGTCGGCTTCTTCCTCGCCTTCTGCGATGGGCTGAACGTCACGCTCGGCGATAAACGAGGCCGCGGCATTGGTCAATTCCGCCAGATTCTCCAGCCGATCGGCGCCTTCTTTCTCGCTCTGGTAATGCTGTTTCAGCCCGCTCGCCTCTACGACGTGCTCGATCAATTCGGGTAAAGGCACACCCGCCGTCGCCTGCCGCATATTCTCAATGAGCTTGACGAATCCCGCGATACTCGATGAAGCCTTACCTGACAGTGTGTTCGCACACGCGGCGGCCCACAGGGTAATGCCTCGCTCGCGCGCGACATCCTGAATCTGTTCGACGCTGCGCGCACCGACTCCGCGCGTCGGGAAATTAACGATACGCAGAAACGCGCCGTCATCCTCCGCGTTGGCGACGAGTCTCAGATACGCGAGCGCGTGCTTGATTTCCTGGCGTTCGAAAAAGCGCAATCCGCCGTAGACCTTATACGGCAGCGACGCATTGAAGAGCGCGTGCTCCAAGACGCGGGATTGAGCATTGGAACGGTACAAAAGGGCGATCTCGCCAAGACTCACGCCATCACCTCTGAGGCCCTTCACTTCCTGAACGATATAGGACGCTTCGTCGAGATCAGTGCCGGCTTCGTACACCCGAAGAGACTCACCTTTGCCTTCCGCCGTCCACAGGTTTTTACCGAGGCGCTTGCGGTTGTGGCTGATGAGCGCGTTGGCCGCATCCAGTATGTGCGCGTGAGACCGATAGTTCTGCTCGAGCTTGATCACGCGGTCGACATGAAAGTCGCGCTGAAGATGCTGCATGTTGGCGGTATTCGCACCGCGAAAGGCGTAGATCGACTGATCGTCGTCACCCACGGCAAAAATGGTGTTATCGCCTCCGGCCAGCAGCTGCAGCCAGCGGTACTGCAGCCGATTGGTATCCTGAAACTCGTCGACCAGAATGTGTTTGAAGCGGTTGCGGTAATGTTCGCGCAGCAGGTCGTTGCGCGAGAGCAGCTCGTACGATCGGAGCAGGAGCTCAGCAAAATCGACGGCGCCCTCGCGCTGACATTGCTGGTCGTAGGCTGCGTACACCTCGACGAAGCGATTCGATACATCGTCATACGCTTCAACCTCTTTCGCGCGTCGCCCTTCTTCCTTGTTGGCCGCGATGAACCAGCACGCCTGACGTGGGGGATAGCGCTCCTCGTCGAGGTTCATGCCCTTCATGATGCGCTTGACCAACGCAAGCTGGTCCTGCGTATCCATGATCTGAAATTGGTTTGGCAGACCCGCTTCGCGATAATGCGCGCGGAGCATACGGTTGCAGAGCCCATGGAAGGTGCCGACCCACATACCGCGTGTATTGATCGGCAGCATCGCGGTGATGCGGGTCAGCATCTCCTTGGCCGCTTTGTTCGTGAACGTCACCGCCAGCAATCCATGCGGGCTGATCTGGCCGGTCTGGATGAGCCACGCGATGCGCGTCGTGAGGACTCGCGTCTTACCGCTGCCTGCGCCCGCGAGAATCAGGGCCGATTGCGCGGGCAGTGTAACGGCTTCGAGCTGCCTTTCGTTCAGACCTTCGAGGAATTGGGGAGACATGCGAAGACGGCTGGTGAAACGCCGGGATTATAGCGAGCGCCTGCGTGCTCTGCGGTTATAATTACGATTTGTCGAAGCTCGCGCAGATGCAGCAGAAATACAACCCTCACGTCCTCGAACGCGAAGCTCAGCAGTACTGGGAAGAATCCGGCACGTTCCGCGCCGTGGAAACCGCAGACAAGCCGAAGTATTACTGCTTGTCGATGTTCCCGTACCCCTCCGGCAAGCTGCATATGGGGCACGTGCGAAACTATACCATAGGCGACGTACTCACCCGGTATCACCGCATGCGAGGCTACAACGTCATGCAGCCCATGGGATGGGATGCGTTTGGGTTGCCTGCGGAAAATGCGGCGATGGCAAATGGCGTACCGCCGGCGAAGTGGACGTACGACAACATCGCCTACATGAAGATCCAGTTGAAGTCGCTCGGCTTCGCGATCGACTGGGCGCGCGAGCTCGCGACTTGTAAGCCCGATTACTACCGCTGGAACCAGTGGTTCTTTCTGCGCATGCTCGAGCGCGGACTGGCGTACAAGAAAACGGGTAGCGTCAATTGGGATCCTGTCGACCAAACCGTGCTCGCAAACGAGCAGGTGATCGATGGCCTCGGCTGGCGTACGGGGGCGGTCGTCGAGAAGCGCGAGATCCCCATGTACTACCTCGCGATCACGCGTTACGCGGACGAGCTGCTGCCCGCGCTCGAAACACTTCCGGGCTGGCCCGATCGCGTGAAAGCGATGCAGGCGAACTGGATCGGTAAAAGCCACGGCGTGCGGTTTGCGTTCCCGTACACCGTCGATAACCGCCAGGAAAAGCTCTGGGTGTTCACGACGCGCGCCGATACGATCATGGGCGTGACCTTTATCGCCGTTGCTGCGGAGCATCCGCTGGCGACCGCTGCTGCCCGCGACAATGCGCCACTCGCGGCTTTTATCGACACGTGCAAGCGGCGCAGCGTGATGGAAGCCGACATCGCAACCGCCGAGAAGAAAGGCATGCCGACGGGCATCTACGCCACACATCCCTTGACTGGCGAGCAGATCGAAGTATGGGTCGGCAATTACGTGCTCATGGGCTATGGCGAAGGCGCTGTAATGGCCGTGCCCGCGCACGACCAGCGCGATTTTGAATTCGCCACCCAATACAAGCTTCCCATCAAACCCGTGATCAGGCCGAAGGACGGTGAACTTCACCTTCCGCTCGAGTCTGCTTTCGTCGATTACGGCGTGTGCATCAATTCGGGAAAATACGATGGCCTCGAGTATCAGCAGGCGGTGGATGCGATCGCGGCCGATCTGAATGCGAAGAACCTCGGCGAAAAGCAGGTGCTTTTTCGTCTTCGCGACTGGGGTATCTCGCGTCAGCGTTACTGGGGGTGCCCGATCCCCATCGTTCACTGTCCCAAATGCGGTGACGTCGGCGTGCCGGACGAGCAACTTCCGGTCGTGCTGCCGGAAGACTGCGTGCCGGATGGGACCGGCAATCCGCTGAACAAGCGCCCGGATTTCGTCAACACCACGTGTCCGAAATGCGGCGGCGCTGCGCGCCGCGAGACGGATACGATGGACACGTTCGTGGATTCGTCCTGGTACTACATGCGCTTTGCCTGTGCTGACCAGCAGAACGCGATGGTCGATAAGCGGGTGGATTACTGGCTGCCCGTGGACCAGTACATCGGCGGCATCGAGCACGCCATTCTGCATCTGCTGTATTCGCGATTCTGGACCAAAGCGATGCGCGATCTGGGTCTCGTCAAGATCAGCGAGCCCTTCAGGAATCTGCTCACCCAAGGCATGGTGCTGAACGAAATCCTCTTCCGCAAAAGCGAAAGCGGTCGCCTCGTCTACTACAATCCCGCCGAAATCGAATTCACAGTCGACGAGAAAGGCAACCGTATCAGCACGGTTCTCATTGCCGATGGACAGCCCGTCGAGTCTGCCGGGATCGGCACGATGTCCAAGTCGAAGAATAACGGCGTCGATCCGCAAGCCCTGATCGAGCAGTACGGCGCGGACATCGCGCGCTTCTTCATGATGTTCACCTCTCCGCCCGAGCAAACACTCGAGTGGTCGGACAGCGGGGTCGACGGATCGGCGCGATTCCTGAGACGCGTCTGGACCTTCGGTTACGAACTTGCACAAGCAACTCCGCCTCAGCCGCCAAGCGGAGGGACTGTTCTGCCCCAGGAGCTGAGCGCCATACGCCGCGAAATCCATGCGCAGCTCAGACAAGCCAACTACGACATGCAGCGCCACCAGTTCAACACGGTCGCCTCAGCAGGCATGAAGATCCTCAACGCGCTTGAATCAGCGCAAAAGGGAACCACCGATGCGGCACTCCGAAACACCGTGATGCACGAGGGGTTCAACATTCTGCTGCGGCTTCTCTCACCGATCACTCCTCACATCAGCCACCAGTTGTGGCACGACGTGGGCTATGGCGAAGACATACTCTCTGCGCCCTGGCCTGAGCACGATCCAGCGGCGCTGATCGCAAGCGAAATCGAGCTTGTGGTGCAGGTCAACGGCAAGAAACGCGCGGATGTGCGCGTACCCGCCGATGCCGATCGGAAGGCCATTGAAACCCTGGTCCTCGCGGACCCGGTCGTCCAGAAGTTCGTCAGCGGCCAGCCGATCAAGAAGCTCGTCGTCGTTCCCGGCCGCCTCGTCAACATAGTCGTATAGAAGACGGGCGCGGAATGATGAATCATTGGAGAACCCCGTGAACTCCGGCCATACACGCTCGACCTCGTTCGTCATTCATCATTCGTCATTCATGCTCGCGATAGCAGCCCTACTGCTATCCAGCTGCGGCTTTCAACTACGTGGGCCCACCGCGCTGCCTTTCGACACGCTCTATGTGCAGGCCGGCCCGACGTCGCAATTCGCCACTCAGCTACGGCGCGTGATCGGGGCGAGCGGCAACACGCGGGTTACGAACAAACCCGAGGAAGCAGATGCAACGCTGCAGATTCTCAACGAGCTGCGCGAAAAGGAAATCCTCTCGCTCTCGGCTGGCGGCCGAGTACGTGAGTTCCAATTGCGTTATCGCGTCTTTTATCAGCTCGTAGACAAGAAGAAGAACGTATTGGTGCCTTCGGCGGAAATTACGTTGCGACGCGATTTTTCTTTCAACGATCAGAACCAGATCTCCAAGGAGTCCGAAGAGGCTCTGTTGTATCGCGACATGCAGACGGATGCTGTCCAACAGCTCCTGCGCCGACTTCAGGCGGCAGCCAAGAACCTCGCCAAAGCCAACTAGCCAATGCGTATCACGACAGAACAGCTGCAGCAACAGCTGACGCGCGAGATCAGAGCGCTCTATACGGTTTATGGGGATGAGACCCTGCTTGCGCTGGAAGCGTGCGACCGCGTGCGCGCGGCGGCACGTGTGCAGGGCTACAGTGAACGCGAAGTGCTGACCGTCGATTCGGGTTTTCGCTGGAGCGAGCTGCACCTGGCAGGCAGCTCGCAATCGCTGTTTGCTTCACGCAAGATTCTCGAGCTGAGAATCCCAACAGGCAAACCGGGGACCGAGGGCAGCGTCGCACTGCAAAGTTATTGTGACGCCGTTCCCGCGGAAACAGTGACGCTGGTTCAGCTCCCTGCAATGGACTGGCGCGCGCAGAAGTCCGGCTGGTTCGAAGCGCTCGATAACGCAGGTGTGGCAGTGGAGGCCCGCGTCGTGCCGCGGAAATCGCTGCCACAATGGCTCGCCGGACGTCTGAAGGCGCAGCATCAGGATGCCGACAGCGACACGCTCGATTTCATCGCCGACCGCGTTGAAGGCAATCTCATGGCTGCCTACCAGGAGGTTCAGAAACTCGCGCTCCTGTTCCCCGCAGGCAAACTGAGCTTCCACGAAGTCCGTGAGGCCGTGCTCGACGTGGCGCGCTACGACGTGTTCAATCTCGGGGAGGTGATACTGGAAGGCGATCCCGTGCGACTCTCGCGCATGCTCGATGGGCTCAAAGGCGAAGGCGCGGCGCCACCGCTCGTGTTGTGGGCACTCGCCGAGGAGATACGCGCGATCGGCAAGGTTGCGAGCGGCGCCGCCGCGGGCAAACCCGTGCACGGGCTCGTGCGCGAGGCCAGAATACGCGGAGCATCACACCAGAGTCTCATGCAAGCCAACCATGGTCGCTACTCGGCGCCACAAATCTCGGAAGCCCTGCGCCATGCCGCCGCAGTCGATCGCATGATCAAAGGGCTTGCGAAGGGCGACGTCTGGAGCGAATTGCTGCAACTAGCTTTGCGTTTTGCAAAGGGCAATACGGCCGCGGTCGGCGCGCGACGCAGCGGCGGACGCAACGCCCCAGCCGGACATGCACCTCTGTTCTGACTGCGACGCGCCCGCTGGCGCAATCGCGCTATCATTGCCGCATGGACGTTCAAACCTACATGCACGGCGTCGGGCGAGCGGCGCGGGCTGCTTCCCGCCTCATCGCCAAGGCCGACACGGCTACCAAGAACAAGGCCCTGCTCCTGATGGCGCAGGCTGTCGAGCGCACATCGAAACAGCTGATGGCAGCGAATGCGGTCGATGTCGATGCCGCACGCGAACAAAAACTCGACGCCGCTGCGATCGACCGTCTGACGCTGACCAGAACCAACATAGCGGCGATGGTCGACGGGCTTTTGCAAATCGCCAAGTTGCCAGACCCCGTCGGCGAAATCCTGAACATGCGCTATCGCCCTTCAGGCATTCAAGTGGGACAGATGCGCGTGCCGCTTGGCGTTGTCGGCATCATCTACGAGTCACGCCCCAACGTCACGGCGGACGCGGCGAGCCTTTGCCTGAAATCCGGCAATGCGGCGATCTTGCGTGGTGGATCGGAAGCACTCCATTCGAACCAGGCGATTGCGGCATGCGTGCACGAAGGACTGAAAGCTACAGGACTGCCCGAGACAGTGGTGCAGGTGATCGACACGATCGACCGCGCTGCGGTAGGGGAGCTGGTCACGATGCAGGAGTACGTCGACGTCATCGTGCCGCGCGGTGGCAAAGGATTGATCGAGCGGCTTATGCGCGAGTCGCGTATTCCGATGATCAAGCACCTGCATGGCGTATGCCACGTGTACATCGACGACAAAGCGGATTTCGACAAAGCGCTGCGTATCGCCGATAACGCGAAAACGCAGCGTCTCGGCACCTGTAACACGATGGAAACGCTGCTCATTGCACGCTCGATTGCCGAGCGCGTTCTTCCACCGCTCTGCAGGATTTATGTGAATAAAGGAATCGAGCTTCGCGGTGACGAGGCTGCTCGAGCGATCGTGCCTGAGATGAAGGCCGCCACGGACGAGGACTGGTACACCGAATATCTCGATGCAATCCTGTCGGTCAGGATCGTCGATAACATCGATCAGGCGATCGAACACATCGCGGCGTACGGTTCACAGCACACTGACGCAATCGTGACTGAAGACATCACGCGTGCCCGGCAATTCATGCGGGAAGTCGACTCAAGCTCAGTCATGGTCAACGCGTCGACGCGGTTTGCGGACGGCTATGAGTACGGTCTGGGTGCTGAAATCGGAATCTCCACCGACAAGCTGCACGCCCGCGGCCCTGTCGGTCTCGAAGGCCTCACGTCGCTGAAGTGGGTCGTGATCGGCGACGGGCACGTAAGGCAGTAATCGCGTCAATTCACGCGGCACGCCCCGCGCAAAGCACAAACGAAACGTCCACGCCTGACCCTTTTTCGTCCACTCGTTCACCCTTCACCAGTTACTTGCGAATGCCATGAGCACTGTCATAGAAGTCAAAGTTCCTGACATCGGCGATTTCAGCAACATTCCGGTGATCGAAGTGCTCGTCAAGCCGGGCGATGCGATCAGTAAGGAAGATACGCTCGTCACGCTGGAATCCGACAAGGCGACGATGGAGGTACCTTCGCCGATGGCCGGAGTGGTGCGAGACATGAAGATCAAGGTCGGGGACAAGGTTTCGGAAGGCTCATTACTGCTCACGCTCGAATCGCAGGAGCAGGCGAAAAAAGAGGAAGCACCGCAATCGAAAGCGCCCGCTGCGCCTGCGGCTCCGCCCTCACGTGAAGCGCGCGCGGAGAAGCCGGACTCAACATCGACTCGGCCACCGACCAGTGACGCGCCAGCGAAGCCTGCGCCTTCAGTCAAGGCCGATATCCATGCCGAAGTCGTTGTGTTGGGCGCGGGACCGGGCGGTTATACCGCGGCATTTCGTGCGGCCGATCTTGGAAAGAAAACCGTCCTCATCGAGCGCTATCCGTCGCTTGGCGGCGTGTGCCTCAACGTCGGCTGCATTCCTTCGAAAGCGCTGTTGCACGTTGCGAAAGTCATCAGCGAAGCTGAGGAAGTGGGTGACGCCGGCATTTCCTTTGGAAAACCCAAAATCGAAGTCGCGAAGCTGCGCGAGTGGAAAGGCAGCGTCGTGAGCAAATTGACCAAAGGTCTCGCAGGGCTTGCGAAGCAGCGCAAAGTGCAGGTCGTGCAAGGTCGAGGGGAGTTCGCATCGCCCAACACGATCCGCGTCGAAACAGCCGAAGGACCGAAGATCGTCGGCTTCGACCACTGCATCATCGCCGCAGGCTCCTCCGTCGCGCGCATTCCGGGCTTCCCTTACGACGACAAACGAATTTTCGACTCCACGGGCGCGCTCGAGCTGCCGGAGATTCCGAAGCGGCTGCTTGTGGTTGGCGGCGGGATCATCGGTCTCGAAATGGCGACCGTATACGACGCACTGGGCAGCCGCATCACTGTCGTCGAGCTTATGGATTCACTGATTCCGGGTGCCGACAAGGATATCGTCAGGGTCTTAAGCAAACGCATCGAGAAGCGCTACGAGAAGATCCTGCTCAAGACCAAGGTGACCAAGATCGAGGCGCAAAAGGACGGGCTTCGCGTCACGTTCGAAGGCAATAACGCGCCGGAACCGCAGCTGTACGATTACATCCTCATGGCCGTGGGCCGCAAACCGAACGGGCGCGACATCAAAGCCGAGGTTGCGGGCGTCACGGTCAGTGAGCGCGGTTACATCCCGGTAGACAAGCAGCTGCGCACGAACGTGCCGCACATATATGCGATCGGCGACATCTGTGGCGAACCCATGCTCGCGCACAAGGCGAGCCACGAAGGCAAGACCGCCGCGGAAGTGATAGCCGGACACAAGGCTTACTTCGACGCACGGACGATCCCGTCGGTTGCCTACACCGATCCCGAGATTGCCTGGATGGGACTGACCGAAACACAGGCGCAATCGCAGGGTGTCGAATACGACAAGGCGGTCTTCCCATGGGCCGCCAGCGGCCGCGCGCTCGCGACCGGGCGTGATGACGGCATGACCAAGCTCATTTTCGACAAGAACACGCATCAGCTGCTCGGCGCAGCCATCGTTGGCGTGAACGCCGGTGAGCTGATCGCAGAAACGGTGCTGGCACTCGAGATGGGCGCGGACGCAGGGGACATCGGCCTCACGGTGCATCCGCATCCGACGCTGTCCGAAACGATCTTTTTCGCAGCCGAAATCGCCGAAGGCACGATCACCGATCTCTATATGCCAAAGCGCTGAATCGATACGATGGCAGCGCCAGTTACCGTATTGGACGGATCGCGCAAGCCGGAATCCAGCGCGAACGCTGAACATCAAGCGCGCGGGCGTCGCAAGAATGTGGGGCTGACCCTGGTCTTGCTTGCGGGTATCACGGCGACGACCAGCGCGCAGGATTATCCGAAGCGCCCCGTGCGCATGGTTCTTTCTTTCGGTGCGCCCGGAGGCGCGCCCGATACCATCGCGCGCACTCTGGCGCCGAAATTGAGCGAGCTCTGGGGTCAGCAACTGGTCGTCGATCCGCGATCCGGCGCGGGAGGCATTCTGGGGACCGAGATCGTCGCGAAAGCAGCCCCTGACGGATACACGATCGTGCTGGTGAGTCCGAGCCACGCCATCAATCCGGCGCTTCACGCGAAGCTTCCTTACGATGCGGCCAAGGATTTCAATGCCGTGACCCAGCTCGCCGAAGTGCCGAACATCATTTCAGTGCATCCCGGTCTTGCGGCACGCACAGTGAAAGAGCTCATCGCCCTGGCCAAAGCGAAGCCCGGTAGCCTCAGCTATGGTTCTGCCGGGATTGGCTCGTCGCAGCATCTTGCTGGCGAGCTGTTCAAGGAAATGGCGGGCATCAATCTCGTACACGTACCCTACAAAGCGGCCAGCGCCACGAACATCGACCTGATCGCAGGGCGTATACAGCTCGCGTTCGGCTCAACGGCATCGGTTCCGCACATTCGGTCGGGAAAGCTGGTGGGACTTGCGGTGACGACCGCGAAACGCAATAGCGCAGTGCCCGACCTGCCCACAGTCGCCGAGTCCGGTTTGCCCGGGTACGAAGCGGCTGCATGGTACGGCGTGCTCGTGCCGGCAGGAACTTCGCGATCCATAATCGCGAAGCTTCACCACGATTTCACCCAGGCCGCGCAGCTGCCCGACGTGCGGCAGCAGCAGTCTGCGCTGGCGATCGAGCCGACGGTCTCGGCAAGCCCGGCTGCATTTGCAGCGTTCATCGACCGCGAACGCGCTAAATGGGGCGATCTCGTAAGGAAATCAGGCGCAAAGGCTGAATAAAGCGGCTTACCTTGAAGTCGGCCCGCGCCGTGCTTATCTATAGGAGATGCTCTCTCCCGGGCAGGCGGATCTTCGATGAAATACAAAGACTATTACGCGGCTCTCGGCGTCGACAAAACCGCGAGCGCCGACAACATCAAAAAGGCGTACCGAAAGCTCGCCCGCAAGTATCACCCGGACGTCTCCAAGGAAAAAAACGCCAAAGAGAAGTTTCAGGAAGTGTCCGAAGCGTATGAAACGCTCAAGGATCCTGAGAAGAAAGCCGCATACGATCAGCTCGGGACGTACCAGCCGGGCCAGGACTTCCGGCCGCCGCCTGACTGGGAACAGCATTTCAATAGCGGCGGTGCTAACGCAGGCGGGTTCTCGTTCGATGAGATGGATCTCGCCGATCTCTTCGCTGGACTCAGGGGCGGCGCTGGCACTCGAGGCTTCCGCGGCGGCGGCGGTCGCGCGCGCCGCGACGTGCAGATACCGGGCGAGGATTTCGAAGTCACCGCAACCATTTCACTCGAGCAGGCTTTCCAGGGCACCATGCTCGAGCTCAATCTCCAGTTCCCCGAATATGACAACGAAGGCCGCGTCAAACGTGTGCCGCGCGTATTCAAGGCCCGGATACCACCGGGCGTAACCGATGGCGAACGTCTGCGCCTGGCGGGAAAAGGCGGCAAAGCAATCAACGGCGGCCGCGACGGCGATCTCTACATCAATATCAAGCTGCTGCCGCACAGGCTCTTTCGCGTCAGCGGACGTGATCTGTACCTGGATCTGCCGCTTGCGGTGTGGGAAGCCGTGCTCGGCACGAGTGTAGAAATACCGACGTTGAGCGGCACGGTGAGACTGAAAATACGACCCGGAACACAGGCCGGGCAACACTTGCGTCTTGCGAAGCGGGGCCTGCCCAAACCTGGGCAGGAAGGCGACCTCTACGCCATAGTTCAGATCGCCGTTCCCGCGAGCGTCAGCGATAAGGAGAAGGAGCTGTATACCCAACTCTCGACAGCATCTACGTGGAACCCGCGCGCCCACTTTGACACGGAGACTCGCAGTGAAACTGGAACTCACTGAGGCGGTTTGGCTCGATGAGCGCGGCATCGTAACGCTCGTGGAGCTTGCGGAATGCTCCGGCTTGAGCGAAGCCGAGCTGCGGGATCTCGTCGATCTCGGCGCACTCGAGCCCCTGAATCCGGATTCCAGCGATTGGAGCTTCGGCGCCCAGTGCATTGTTGCGGCGCGTGCCGCGTCCCGCCTGCGCAGTGATTTCGAGCTCGACACCCAGAGCTTGGCAGTGGTCCTGTCGCTGCTCGAGCGCGTGCAGGAGCTGGAAATGGAGCTGCAGCGTGTCCATGCGCGCCTGCCCCGCCTCCATCGGTAGGGCACATCCTTTGCAGACTCTTCGGGCTCAAGAACTTACTCAGAAAGGAACAGCCATGGCCACGTCCGACACTCACGATGCGAAGCTCGATCTAACAACTAAGAACGCCGCACATCGCGTGGACCGCATGCTGGACGATGCCATTGAAGACAGCTTTCCGGCGAGCGATCCCGTAGCGCTCGCCATGCCGCGCCATCGAGTGGAGGCCGGTACGCTGCGTACAGCCGCTGAGTCGCCAACGACGTGGTTCCTGCTTGGCGGCGGCCTCCTTGCGCTCATCGCAATTCTCGCGTTTCGTCGATAGTTCGTTGTTGTCAAAGCGGTCCGCATGGCCAGGTGCCCGGTCGTCGGCTTTCCCGCCGCGCAGCGGAACAAAGTCCGGCCTAACCGTTGAAAACTCGGTCTTTTCAGGTGTAGCCCAAGAGCGTAGGATACGGCGGATCAATAAGCCGTAACGCATGCGCAGGCTCGGGCGTGAGTCGAGGTCGTTAGTCCACCAGCGCTGAGAATGTGGCGTACTGGAGGATCGCTTGAAGCCGACTGATATTCAGCAGCCTGAGTATTTCCACAAGGTCGTCGATTGCCAATGGGCATGCCCGGCGCACACGCCAGTTCCCGAGTACATACGCTTGATCGCTGCTGGCCGTTACAGCGAGGCGTATCTCGTCAACTGGAAGTCGAATGTATTCCCAGGGATTCTCGGCCGCACGTGCGATCGCCCGTGCGAACCGGCGTGTCGCCGCGGCCGTGTCGAAGAGCGCAACGCGGAAAAACCGGAACCGGTTGCGATCTGCCGTCTGAAGCGCGTCGCCGCCGATAATAAAGACGACATCCGCGCGTTTCTTCCGAAAGCGCCCGCACGCAAGAACGGCAAACGCGTTGCGCTGATCGGCGCCGGGCCTGCATCGCTCACCGTCGCGCGCGATCTCGCCCCGCTCGGCTACGACGTCACTGTTTTCGATGGCGATGCGCGCGCGGGTGGAATGATACGTACGCAGATACCGCGCTTTCGACTGCCCGAATCCGTCATCGACGAGGAAGTCGGATACATCCTCGATCTCGGCGTGAATTTCCGAGCCGGCAAACAGATCGACAGCCTCAAAGCGCTACTTGGCGAAAACTATGACGCCATATTCGTCGGCAGCGGGGCGCCGCGCGGCCGCGATCTCGACGTTCCAGGTCGCAAGGAAGCGGCCGCCAACATTCACATCGGCATCGACTGGCTTTCCAGTGTTTCATTCGGGCACATCGACAAAATCGGCAAGCGCGTAATCGTGCTCGGTGGCGGCAACACCGCGATGGACTGCTGCCGCTCCGCGAAACGCCTCGGCGGCGAGGACGTGAAGGTAATCGTGCGCTCCGGTTATGAAGAGATGAAAGCGTCGTCCTGGGAGAAAGAGGACGCGACACATGAAGGCATTCCCATTCTCAACTTCCTCGTCCCGAAGTCTTTCAAGCTTGAAAACGGCAAGCTGACGGGCATGGTGTTCGAGAAAGTCAAAGCGAGCTACGACGCGAAAGGCCGGCGTGATCTCGTACCGACCGGTGAGCCCGATCAGCACGTCGAGTGCGATGACGTGCTGGTCGCGATCGGTCAGGAAAACTCTTTTCCGTGGATCGAGCGTGACATCGGCATCGAGTTCGACCGCTGGGGTATGCCGCTCGTCGATAAGGTGACGTTCTGCTCGAGCCATCCGCAAGTGTTTTTTGGCGGCGATGCGGCTTTCGGACCCAAGAACATCATCTGGGCGGTGGCGCATGGCCACGATGCGGCCGTTTCGATCGACAAGATGCTCAACGGCGAGGACATGCTGGAGCGTCCGGACCCGCTCACGAATCTCATTTCGCAGAAGATGGGCATCCACGAGTGGAGCTATGACAATCAGATTTCGCCAGAGCAGCGATACAAGGTGCCATGGCAGGACAAGAAAGTAACGCTGCGCGACATTAAGGTCGAGGTAGAGCTTGGCTTCGATCAGAAGACCGGTTACTTCGAAGCACAACGCTGTCTGAACTGCGACGTGCAGACCGTGTTCACGCCGAAACTGTGCATCGAGTGTGATGCGTGCGTCGACATCTGCCCGATGGACTGCATCACCTTTACCGAGAACGGGGAAGAAGCGGATCTGCGTCAGCGCCTCACCGCGCCGTCATTGCACCCCGATCAGGATTTGTACATTGAGGACGGCCTGAAGACTGGGCGCATCATGGCGAAGGACGAAGACGTGTGTCTGCATTGCAGCCTCTGTGCCGAGCGCTGCCCCACAGGCGCGTGGGACATGCAGAAATTTCTGCTCGAAGTGACTTACGCGGGTCCGGATTGCCGCAAACCGCAGCGCAAAGCCGCTTAACGGATTCAACAACATGAAAAGAGTGGAAGCGGTCAACGATTTCGTCGTCAAGTTCGCGAACGTCAACGGTTCCGGCTCGGCATCGGCGAACGAGCTTTTTGCGCGCTCGATCCTGCGGATGGGCGTTCCGGTGTCTCCGCGCAACATATTTCCATCCAACATTCAGGGGCTGCCGACGTGGTATGAAGTGCGCGTCAACGAAACCGGGTACCAGGGGCGCCGCGGCGGTGTCGATCTGATGGTGGCGATGAACCCGCAGACTTGGGACAATGATCTGAAGGAAATTGAACCGGGCGGCTACGTTTTCTACGACAGCTCGAAGCCGCTGCCGAAATCCAGATTCCGCGAAGACGTGAATGTGATCGGCATGCCGCTCACGGAGATCTGCAACGCAACGTACAGTGATCCACGGCAGCGGCAGTTATTCAAGAACATCATCTACGTCGGTGCGCTGTCCGCGCTGCTCGAGATCGATCCGGCTGAAATCGAAAAGCTTTTCTCCGAGCTGTACAAAGGCAAGGAAGCGCTGCTGCAGTCGAACGTCAAAGCGCTGCGTCTGGGACGCGACTACGCAACACAGAATCTCGCCTGCCCGCTCGGCATCCGCGTGAAGCGCTCCAACAACGTCGGCAACAAGATATTCGTCGATGGCAACACGGCTGCAGCGCTCGGCGCGGTATATGGCGGCGCATCGATCTGCGCGTGGTATCCCATCACGCCGTCTTCTTCGCTAGCGGAAGCATTCATCAAGCATTGCCAGAAGCTACGAGTCGACCCCGCGACGGGAAAGAACAAGTTCGCGATCATTCAGGGTGAAGACGAGCTCGCTTCCATTGGCATTGCGATTGGCGCAGGCTGGAACGGGGCGCGCTCATTCACCGCGACCTCAGGTCCCGGCATTTCGCTGATGACCGAATTCATCGGGCTCGCCCATTTCGCCGAGATCCCAGTGGTGCTCATCGACGTTCAACGTGGGGGACCCTCGACAGGCATGCCGACGCGCACACAACAGTCGGACGTGCTGTGTTGTGCTTACGCCTCGCACGGCGATACGAAGCACGTGCTGCTGTTCCCGGAAGATCCGACCGAATGCTTTGAATTCACCGCGCAGGCCTTCGATCTCGCCGAGCGCTTGCAGACCCCCGTGTTCGTCATGACCGACCTCGACATCGGCATGAACACACGCCTGTGCGAGCCGTTCGAGTGGAATGACACTCGGGAGTACGACCGCGGCAAAGTGATGTCGTTCGACGACCTCGAATCGGGCAAGGATTTCGGGCGGTATCTGGACGTTGACGGCGACGGTATCGCGTTCCGCACTTATCCGGGCACCCACCCCGAGCGCGGCGCTTACTTCACGCGTGGAACGACCAAAGACCGTTACGCGCGCTACAGCGAAGCGGGTCCCGATTACGTCGACAACATGCAGCGGCTGCTGCGCAAGTTCGAAACGGCGAAGACGCTGATCCCCAAACCGCTGCTCTACCCGGCAGAGAAGCCCGCGAGATTCGGTGCGATCTTTTACGGCTCGACCAGCCCGTCAATGGTCGAAGCGCTGCACGTTCTCGCAGAGCGCGGTATACACGTCAACGCGCTGCGCGTGCGCGGCTTCCCTTTCCAGGAAGAGATCAACGACTTCGTGGCCTCGCATCCCTGGGTCTTCGTCATCGAACAAAATCGCGACGCGCAACTCAAAACGATGCTGGTGAACGAAGCGAAACTCAATCCATCGCGACTGCTTTCAATTCTGCATTATGACGGCACGCCGATCACGGCGCGCTATATCGTCGACCAGATCGCACAACATGCCGCTGCGCGTACAGTCGTGCCGCTCAAACGAGTCTCTTAGCGCGTTTAGGCTTACCGCTCACGCTTACGGAATCTAACGATGACCTACCTCGCAAAGCCCAAGCTCCACCATCCGACGCTCGCGAAAAACGCGGTCGGCTACACGCGTCGCGATTACGAAGGCAAGATCTCGACGTTGTGCGCAGGCTGCGGACACGACTCTATCAGCGCAGCCATCGTGCAGGCCTGCTGGGAGCTCGACATCGAGCCGCACCGGGTCGCCAAGCTTTCGGGCATCGGCTGTTCCTCGAAGACGCCCGACTATTTCCTCGGCAACTCGCACGGCTTCAACAGCGTGCATGGCCGTATGCCATCGGTCCTTACGGGCGCCAATCTAGCGAACCGCGACCTGCTCTACATGGGCGTCTCCGGCGATGGAGACTCGGCATCGATCGGAATCGGTCAGTTCGTCCACGCGATCCGGCGCGGCGTCAACATGGTGTACATCGTCGAGAACAATGGCGTGTACGGCCTGACAAAAGGTCAGTTCTCCGCCACTGCAGACAAGGGGTCGAAGTCGAAGCGTGGGATCGCGAACATGGACGAGCCACTCGATTTAATCGGGATGGCCATGTTGCTCGGCGCCACCTATGTAGGGCGCAGCTTCTCTGGCGACAAGAGGCAGCTGGTGCCCCTCGTCAAGGGCGCGATCGAACACCGCGGCGCCGCATTCATAGACGTCATTTCACCGTGTGTCGCGTTCAACAACCACGCCGGCTCGACGAAGAGCTACGAGTACGTGCGACAGCATAACGAAGCGGTAAACCGTCTTGACTTCATCGAGAGCCGCGAAGAGATCACTGCCGAGTACGCGCCGGGTGAAGTCGTGGAGGTGCCGCAGCACGATGGCGCAATCGTCCGGTTGCGGAAGCTTGCGGCCGATTACGATCCAACAGACCGCATCAAAGTCATGAATTACCTGCAGCAACGCGCAGCGGCGGGCGAGGTGGTAACGGGTCTGCTGTACATCGATCCCAAGGCGGAGGATTTGCACCACCATCTCAACACGGTGGAGGCGCCGCTCAATCAGCTCGGCACGCGCGAGCTTTGTCCCGGCTCGGTCGCGCTCGAGCGCATCAACGCGAGCCTGCGGTAGAACATTGGCGCAAGGCAAAGTAGGAGACGCAAGGACGCCACATCCTTGCTTTGCGTGGCGTCCGTCTTCGACTGCTTTTGTAGTTACTATCGCCGCACGCCTGGCGATTCGATAGGCAATCCATTCGCTCGCCACGCGAGGAAGAGCTCGAGCTCGACCAGCTCGCGCGCATCGTAGGGCGGCATCTCCGCTCTCAGGCCAGAATAACAGGCGCGCAGTCGCCGCTGCAATGAGCCGAATGTCTGCCATTCCAGACGGTAGCCAGGCCAACCCGTGCCATGCCCCTGACTGATGGTGTCATTGAGCAGAGTGCGGCCCCAGTTTTGGTCGTGACAGTGCGCGCACGCGAGGTTCATCTGACCCATGCGGCGATAAAAGCGCTCACGACCGCGCTCGAAATCTCCAGCGTTGTGCCCATCGATCGTCACGTTCATCGGCATGCCACGGGACTGATACGTTACATACGCAGTAAGCGCGAGCAGATCCTGCGATTCCTGCTCCAGCGGTTGCGCCGCCTGGTTGCGCTCACGACACAGGTTGATTCGGCCCGACAGGTTGACGACCCGCGCAGCGCCGGTATCGAGACGCGGATAGCGCGTCGCTACGCCTTTCATGCTCACGGCAGCATCAGCGTGGCAGCCAGCGCACGATTTTCCACCCGCAGCCGGTTCGCTCCATAACCGTTCGCCGCGGGTCACCCACAGCATCCCCGGATTCGCGAATTCATCCGCCTGCATCGCTCTGATTTCCGGTTTCGCGAATTCGCTTCCGAGCTTGAGAGCGCTTTGGGGTATAGGCGGTTCCATGGCATTGACCATCGGGGCAACCATGCCGATGACAACGACGCAGATCCATCTGCACCTGAAACTCCAGTCTTTCAACGACGCGAATGGAGTATGCCGCACCGGGTACGCTGTGCCGGCACCGTATAACAAACGGCTAAGCATCGTTAGGCTTCGCGTGTTGACGCTGCCGAGTTCGCGCCAGTGCAAACAGCAAGAACGCAGCAAGCGCGAACGTTGCGCCAGCGTAAAAAGTAGTGGGTGCGCCGTAGCGATCCCACAGGAAGCCTGCGAGGACGCTTGCGATCAGCATTGCGATCCCACTGACCAGGTTGAACAATCCGAAAGCCGTTCCGCGCAGGAGTGGCGGGG
>JAQGNH010000228.1 GCA_028291945.1 Betaproteobacteria bacterium | reverse complement strand
GCAGGCGCTGCAGCGGACTGCCAAAGCGAAGTTCTTTCCGCAGGTCACTCGTCTTCATTCTCATCGCGCTGCCAGAAATCTGCACAATGGCTTTGTCGGGTGTAACCAGGCAGCCCAGAAAAATATTGATGCCCACCATTCCTTCGTGGCCGATGATGCCGACCTCGACCGTGCCGCCGTCTTCCACTGTGTCCATCATGGCCACTACGGCCGTTTCCGGAAAGTAAACGTAGTCGATGCGTTGATCCGCCTGATAAATGATCTCGCCGAGCTTCAGGTCTACTTGCTGGAGCTTGGGACTCACGTGCTTGTATTCAGAGTTCAGGAGCGCACGAAGGAGGTCGTTCCGGACGGGCAAGTCCTTCCCGGAAGGCTGACGCTTCTTCATTTTCATTTCACTCGACCAGGTCGTTCGCGATTACGGATCTCTGCCAAGCCGTCACCGAGTAGCTGTCGAGCAGAATGCACCGGTGACCGTAGCTGAGTTTCACACTCTCAATCGCTACCTTGACGCCATTGCTGGCGCGGTCACCGAGTAAGTGCGTCGGTACGATTTGGCCGTCTCCGATAGAGGAAACCTGGCTAAAGGCTTCGACGAAACGGTAGCTGACATAGCACACGAGATCGAAGTCTCCGTCAATCCAGCCGAATACCGGCTGTTTTTACGACTTTCGCCCACTTGATGATTTCGCTTCGTATCAGCGCTGCGAACTCTTCTGATGTATTACCGACGGGCTCGGCGCCAAGCTGATGAAACCGCTGTTTCACGTCGGGAAGACGTAGCGCCTTCACCATTTCGCCGTGCAGTTTGCCGATCGCCGGCTTCGGCGTTGCCGCCGGGACGAGTACGCCGAACCATTGGACCATCTCGAATCCCGGCACGCCCGCTTCGGCTACGGTCGGCACGTCCGGCATGACCGCCGTGCGCTTGGAGTCTCCGACTGCGAGCACGCGAACTTTCCCCTCTTTGATCTGAGCACCGACCGAAATCAGATTGTTGAATTCGACCGAGTGATCGCCGCGCACGAGTCCGATGATCGAGCCGACACCCTTGTAAGGCACGTGTACCATCTGAATGCCGGCCAGCATCTTCAGCATTTCGCCGGCGAGATGTCCTGGCGCGCCGTTGCCGCCCGATCCATAGTTGAGCTCTCCTGGTTTGCTCTTCGCCAGCGCAATAAGCTCCTTCACGGATCTCACCGGCAATGAAGGGTGGACGACCAGGAAAGTTTGAACGGATGCGACTTGCGTGACCGGTGAGAAATCGGCAATGGGATCGAATGGAAGCTTTTGATAGAGGCTCACATTCACCGCGTGGTTGGGCCCGACCATAATGATGGTGTAGCCATCCGCCGGTGATCTCGCAACGAGCTCGGTCGCGATGTTGCCGCCGGCGCCGGGGCGGTTGTCGACGACGAGCTGCTGGGCCAGCGCATCATTCAATTTCTGACCGAGTATTCTCGCGAACACGTCGGTTGCACCGCCCGGCGGGAAGGGCACGAGGAATCGGACTGGCTTGGTCGGATAATCCTGCGCTTTTGCTGAGCCGACGCACACGATCCCCGTCAGCGCGAGCGCGACGAAGGCTTTCGATGACATTGCCTTCAATCTGATACTACGACACGAGGCGGCGGTAAACCCAGCGCGCCGCCTCGAACAAGCGTCGATCATCATTCCGCTTCGCGACGAGCTGTGCGCCGACCGGCAGGCCGTTAGGTCCTTTGAACACGGGGATCGTCACGGAAGGCGCATGAACGACCGTCCAGATCGCTGATGGCGCGACATTGCCGGTCGAGCTCAATCCGATTGGGGCTTCGCCCGTCGCAGCTGCAGTCAGAAGCACATCACAGTCGCGGAACGAATCGGCGAAAACCGCGCGGCATTTCTCAGCAAAGCTGCGCGCCTGCAAGTACTGCTCTACGCTGCACGCGAGTCCGTCCTTGATCCGGCCGTTGCGCAGCCGCTGACTGATGCCTTCCCAGTGATTCTCGATTTCCCACGTGAAATTGCGAGCGAATTCGAAGCTCGAAATCGAGCGGTGCGCATCCTCGATCCCTTCGAAATCGGAGGGCAGTGTTACTTCGGTTACCTTTGCGCCCGCTTTTGCGAGCCTGCCCGCGGCGTCTTCCAACAATCGCTGCGTGTACGGCTCGAGCACGCGCCACAGATGGGTACGGCAGAAGCCGATCCGCGGTGCTCCGCTTTCAGCCGGGATCGGTTGCGGCTCGGTCCCAAACAGCACGTCACGATAGAGCGCGAGATCTTCAACCGAGCGTGCAATCAAGCCCAGCGTGTCCAGTGAGCCCGCTGCCTCCTTCACGCCGACGCAGCGAAGATCTCCCCAGGTCGGTCGATACGCGAACGCGCCGCAAAAGCTCGCCGGCCGTATCGTCGAGCCGGTGGTCTGTGTGCCGATGGCAAGTGGAACCATGCAATCACCTACTGCTGCGGCGGAACCGCTCGACGAGCCGCCCGGCGTGCGCGTGGGATCGAACGGATTACGTGTCTTGCCGGGGTACTGATTTGCGAACTCGGTGGTGACCGTCTTCCCCATCAGGATGCCGCCTGCCTTGCGGCTGAGCGCGACGCATGCGGCGTCGCTCTTCGGCTGGTGGCCCGCGTAAATCGGAGAACCATATGAGGTCGGCATATCGCATGAATCGATGATGTCCTTGATGCCGAACGGCACCCCGATCAGCGGGCCGCGCTTGCCGCTCTTGTCCAGTGCGCGTGCGTAGTCGATCACCTGCTCGGGATTGAGGTAGTGCCATGCCTGCACTTCCGGTTCGCGCAGCGCGATCCGTTCCAGGCAAGCGCGAACGATCGTCTCGCAAGTCGCCTTGCCTGTCGTGACCGCTTCGACGATCTCGGTCGCGGTCAAATCATTGAGCTGCCTTGTCGGCATGTTCCTATCCATCGGCAAACCCTCTACAGTGATGACTGCTGCAAAACATTACTGAGCTTCTTCGCTTATGTCGTGACGCATGAATCACAGCGACTGGGGTACCGACTGATATTAGCAGTTGCTGTACTCGCTACACATTACAGATGCTGTACCCCAAGAGGCGCGTCATGACGAAAGACGACACGTGGATCAACGCGGAATAGACGAGACGAGGCGCAGTCGATCACGCGGGCGAAGGAGGCTTGAATACGCTGCACGGTTCTTCGCTCCTCGCGTATCCACGCCGGATACGCTTTGCCATTGCAAACGCATACGGAGCCGCGGCATAGAGCTGCGCCTGCAGGTCGGGCGGGAGCTTGAGGCCGGCCTGTTCGGCGTGCGCGTCCGCACGGGCACGCGTCGCCCCATCGACTTCGGGCGCGCCGGCAAGATGCGGCTGCAACGTCACTGCAGGGGCGTGGACGTCCGGTTTGAGCTGAGGACGTCTGCCGCGCCAGGGCGTAGCTTTCTCGTATGCATGTCCGATTCTGAGCACGGTCGCTTCGTCGAACGGCCGCCCGGCAATCTGCATGGAAAGCGGGAGGCCCTGCGCCGTAAAACCGTTACAAACCGCCAGCGCGGGTGCAGTCGTGACGTTGAACGGCGTGCACATATTGGGGCGCTGCCAGGCGGTGCTGATTCGATAAGCATCGATGCGCGGCGCCGGCCCCGGACTCGCGGTGAGCAGCGCATCGTATTTCGCATAGACCGGTTCCATGTCTGCGAGTATGCGGCGCCGCTCGCGCTGTGCCTGAACGTAATCGATGCCCGAGAAGAGGCATCCGGCCAGCGTCTGTCCGAGAAAATGCGTCCCGAAGTCGCGCGGCCGCTCGAGCAGCTCTTTCTGATGGACTGCGAATATCTCCGATTCTGCGATGATGATTTTCACATCGAAAAAGTCGAGCAGCGGCCTTA
>JAQGNH010000180.1 GCA_028291945.1 Betaproteobacteria bacterium | reverse complement strand
CTTCGGCACGATCTTCACGCCGCGAGGGTCGATGGTTATCGTGTATGCAGCACCACCGATCATCACTTCGCGCTTCAACGTGCCCTCGAGCTTCGTGGTCATGCGCTTGAACCTCCGGGCGCGGCAGACGCTCGTGATAAACGGTGAGATCGTTAGCCATGGGTGCTCTGGATTCGTGGATGTTTGATGCACGCGGCGTCGCTGCTCGCCGTGCGCAGCTTGCAGCGCTGTCATCAAGCAGGTACTGTGCCGATCTTTGGACCTCCCACGCCATGAGTAAGCAGCGTCCCGCATTCAGAACCTCCGCGAGGCGTCCTTTTTGACTCCAAGTAAGGACGCTGTAAGTTTTGTCTCGATAGAATCGCCGATCGTCGCCCTTTCGTGCCGCTGACGGAGTCAGGCTTTGTACGGGGTCTTTTCAGCCACTCTTTTTTCGAGCGGCCCTGAAGAATACCCAATCGGCGGCACGGCTCTAATCTGCTTTTTATGACTGGACTCGTCCATGGCCGTTGAGCGCGCCTACAGTATCTGGTTCACGCTAGCGAATATCGCGCGGTTTCTTTTCTGGGTGCTGCTGCTTGTCCTGGCAGTCATCGCATTCACGGGGAGATCCAATACCAAGGAGCCTCTTCGCAATCAGCTGCTGGAACAGCTCCAGGTCGAACGCAAAGCGCGAGTGATCGCATTGATACACCGCCAGGAAAGCGCGAGCATACTTGGAGTGCCGGTTGCGAGTTACATCAACATCGAGGATTCCGAAGCCGTTCTGCGCGCGATCAGGCTCACGCCTGCGGACCAGCCGATCGATCTCATATTGCACACGCCGGGCGGTCTGGTGCTCGCAGCCGAGCAGATTGCCAAAGCGGTTGCCGATCGAAAAGCCAAGGTGACCGTGTTCATTCCGCACTACGCGATGAGCGGCGGAACGCTTATTGCGCTCGCGGCCGACGAAATCGTGATGGATGCGAACGCGGTGCTGGGACCCGTCGATCCGCAGATCGGGGACGCACCCGCCGCATCCATCCTCAAAGTGCTCGCGCTCAAGAAGCCGGAAGACATCGATGACCAGACGATCATCCTCGCGGACATCGCCGCCAAGGCCCGCGCGCAAGTAGCGAGCTTCGTTGCACAGGTGCTTTCCAAACATTTTCCGGCGGATCAGTCCACTAAACTTGCGATCGCCCTCAGCGAGGGTCGCTGGACCCACGATTTTCCGATTACGGTTCAACTCGCTCGGGAGATGGGCTTACCGGTCACGACGAATATGCCGCTGCTGGTGTACCAGCTCATGGACCTCTATCCGCAGGCGAACACTCAACGGCCCTCGGTCGTCTACGTTCCTACACCTACACGCCCCGCGCCGGAAAAAACGCAGGGCTCGTCGCCGGCGGCTCCGCCTGCTAAATAAGAGGTGGCGCGCCTGACGGCGTACGCGCCTCATCAACTGCACCGCCAGAGCAGAGGGACCAAATTAAAAGCCGACGGCTTAGTCGAGCGCTATTGCGTGCCGAGCATCCTCAGCGCGCGCACGGTCGCCGTGGTACGCGTTTCCACGCCGAGCTTCTGGTACACGTGTTCGAGATGCTTCTGCACAGTACGCGCGCTCATGCCGAGGATCTGCGCGATCTCCCCATTCGTCTTGCCTTTCGTTACCCACGCCAACACTTCAAGCTCGCGCGGAGTCAATCCATAGTCGGCTAGAGAGCTCCACGATGATCCCGAGCACTTTTCACTGAGCAGCAGAAGATGCTCGTCCCGGAAGTGATCCGGGATCAGCTGCACGAAAAGCTGACGATTGTTTTTCTCGACCACGAGCGGATCGCGAGGCGACGGCGAAAGCGTCTTCTCTGCGACGAGAGCAAGCTGGCGCCGATACCACTCAGCGAAACACTCAGGCAGTCGATCCTGCCCAGCGGGAAACGGCGTGCTGCAATACTGCGCGATCCAGGTTCTTGCCTGCGTCGTCCAGCGCTTCACGCAGCCGCTGCCCGACAGCACGATGACGCTGCTCGTGGGCCCTTCGAGCTTTTCGAACAGGTCATCGACATCGCGGTGTAATCGCGTCAAAGACGCTGTATTTCGAAAAGCCTGCACCAGGTGCGGATAGATCATGTTGAGCAGCGCGCGCTCACGCTCAGAAAAGTCTCGCTCGCTGCGCGTGAGCAGGATCGCGGTCACGACCGTTGGACCCGCGGGAAAGAAAATGCCCATCTGGTATTTCCCGCCAAGCTGCCGCACGAACTCGTCGCTTTCCGAATACTGCTGAAAGCGCGACTTGGTCATGACACGCGTCGCCCGCTGCGCGCGCCCATCGCGCACCTGAAGGTAGTACTGGTAAAGCGGATGGCTGCCGAAGCGGCGTTCCAGACCGGTGAGCGCCGCGTCCACCGCGCCGTGATCCTTGATGATGGACGGCTGCAAAGAGAGCTTGGCGGCCTGCCGCTCGATATCGAAATCGCCATAGATGATGCGTTCGGCCGGAATTATTTTCGCGAGCGAGCGCATCGTGCGGTCGGCGAAATCTTCAAGACCACGGTGGCCATACAGCGCCTCGACGAATTCGAGCACGCCTTCGAAATCCTGCTGCGTGTACCGCATGATCGGGAGCTCCCGTCAGAGGCCATGCGCGCCAGAAGCGCGCATTGCGAAGAGTAGCGCCGCGCCGGGTACTACGCCAGCCCCGGCGCGCCGTGGACCCTCCTGCGGTTCAATCGACGGCTGCGCCTTCTTTCAGCAGCCCCTTGATCTGCTCGCGCAACTCGGGCGTGTCACTGTGCCCGTGAACCGCGACTGCATGTTGTATCGCCGCTTCGAGCAATTCGCTCTCGCTGTCGGCTGACAAGGCGAGCGTGCAGTTCATCTCGCTCGGGTAATTGCGGCAGTCGATGTGCTTGCGTGTCATGGTGACCTCCTGTTGAAAATAAGCGGCGCTCACGGCCGTGCTTCGTAAATCAGGTTGAAAGGTGTCTCGGTAGCGCGTCGGAAGCGCTCGAAGCCGCCTTTGCTGACAACGTCGCGGATTCGCGCTTCCCCCGCCTGGGCGCCAAGGCACATGCTGCCTTCCTGCGCGCGCGAGGCCGGCGTGCAGATGAATGTCGACACCGAATAGAACACGCGCCCTACGGGATTGAGATTCTCTTCGAGATGATCATGGGCGAAAGGCTCGACGATCATCCACGTGCCATCTCGAACCAGGCTTTTGCGCACATAAGCGGCAGCTCCGATGGGATCGCCCATATCGTGCAGACAATCGAACGCGGCGACAAAGTCGTAACCGTTGCCCGGATACGCTTGAGCCGACGCGACTTCGAATTTGACGCGATCCGCGACCTCGGCACGTTTGG
>JAQGNH010000210.1 GCA_028291945.1 Betaproteobacteria bacterium | reverse complement strand
ACCGTCTCCTCCTCGATTCGGTAATACTCTTCGAGGCCGATGATGTCTTCGACCTGTTTGCGCGCGATGCGGAAGTCGTCTTCGCTGATGCCCGTGTAATCGCCCGTGCGCTTCAACTCTTCGAAGGCTTTGCGCATGTGGTGAAATTGGATGCACACGGCAAAAGTGGCATCGATGCATCCCGCGTAACCCATGTCCTTGAGCTGGCCGTAGCTGTAGAGCGGCCGCTTGTCGCGATTCCCGCGGCTTTGCACGTACACCATCGGTACTTTCGCGAGCTTGGGCGTTTTGACTGTGTCGGCGTGGGTCGTCGGAAAGATGAGTCCCATGTCGGCGCCGTGGTCGGCGGCGAGGTTGACGCGCTTGATCGCTTCCTTAAAGCCCTGGACGCGCGCCGCATCGGACCGCGCGATGATCACGAAATCCTTGTCGCTACGGTCGCGCTGCTCGCAGGCGAGCCGGATCTTGTCTCTGTATTCCTCGATTGGGATGTTGTGCACGACGTACGTGTGGTAGTGCGCGCGCTTGGGAAAAAGCTGATCCTCGATGTGCACGCCGGCAATTCCGGCGCGGATGCATTCACGCACCGTGCGCATCGTATGCAGCGGCTCGCCCCAGCCGGCGCCCGCATCCATCACCACCGGGATGTCGACCGCATTCGCCATATCCCCTGCGAGACGGATCTGCTCGGTCATCGTGAGCATGGGCTCGCTGATGCAGGTCGAACCGCCTGTTACGAATCCGCCGTTGTAGATCGTTTTGAATCCCATGCTTTCAGCGAGGCGTGCCGTGATGGAATCGTACGCGGAAGGCAGCTCGAGAAACTTTTTTGCTTTCACGAGGGCCCGCAGTTTTGTCGTTGCGCGTTGCATGGCTTGTCCTTTTATTTGAGAAATGTTTTCAGTTCGTTTTGCGCGACTATCTGTGGTCCCGAAGCAGAACCACTGCTCCAGGCAAACAGACGGAGACCGTCCGCCTGATGGCGGGCATCGACTCTATGCGGCGGGTCGACTTCAGCCCGCAATCAACGCGGCCAGCTCGCGTGCGCTGTGCCGCTCGAGCTCGAATACAAAATCGCGTATGCGTTCGGCCTTGTCTCGCGCGAGCACGAGCGTGGCGTTGTCCATGAATTTTTCGGCGATTTCGTCCGCGGTGAGCGCGCGTTCGCCTGCGCCGCGATTGATCTTTTCCATGTGGACGAGCTCGCGGCCATCCTGCGTGGTCACGACCACGCCGCCGGAAAAATATTTAGGGAACTGCGATTCGGGATCGGCTTCATGCGAAACGCGTTGGGCGAGCGCGAGAATCGCCTGATCCTTCAGCGCGTCGGGTTCGAGCTCGGCAAACCCGAACTTCCCGCGTACGAAACACGCCGCAACGACGTACTGCACGCTGAATTTCGCCATGTATTCTGAAACCGGACGCCGCCGCATCTCGGCCGGCTCGCAGACGTAATGGAACGTTTCGGGATGGAGCAGCGCCCGTGCCCTGGCTATATCGTCCGGCCTCAGGCCATGCTTGCGTCGCAGCGCAAGCGCCGAGTCGGCGCAGGCATGCAGAAGGTGACAGATGGGAAAGGGTTTGATTGCCACTTCCTCGATGAACCACTTCTCGCCGAGGTCGCGAGTCATCGCAGCTAAATCGAGCGCCCCGAATCGCTCGCCCGTATGGGATCGGAATACCCCGTCGGCGCCTTCATATATTTTTCGCGTACCGACAAACCCGCCACGCGCGAGAGACGCTGCGGTGATGCCGCCGACGCCCGCCCAACCCGGATGCATCCGCTTGTTCCAAGCGCCGTCGGCGCGATGCTCCGATAGGGCCGATGCTGTGCTGCCTGCAAGGCCTTGAGCTCTCGCGAGCTCTTCGCTGGTCAGTCCGAACAGCTTGCTCGCTGCGACGACACAACCGAAGTGGCCCGCAATGCCCGTAGTGTGGAAGCCCGACGTATGCATTGCTCCAGCGGCGGTGACGCCGACGCGTGTAGCCACATCGACGCCGAGCACGTACGCCGTGATCAGATCGGAACCTGTGGCGTTCACTTTTTCGCCGACGCCGAGCGCACAGGGAAACGCGCTGCTGCTCGGATGTACGATGGCGCCGGGATGCGTGTCGTCGTAATCAAGACCATGCGCGAGAATGCCGTTCAGGAGCACGGCGTCGCGCAGCGCGAGTGTCGCAGGCATGCCGATCACCGAGTGCGAACCGTGCTCACCGAGACCGAGCAAGCCCGCGAGCGCCCGATGACCGAAGTCGCACCGACTTGCGGCAAGCGCAGTGCCGATGACGTCCAGTATATGGAGCTTGGCGCGCCCCTTCACGCGAGAAGGCAGGTCCCCGTAGGTGGTACGTGCGGCGAATTCGGCGATCTGTTGAGAGATGCTCATGTCCGCCGCAAGCGCGGCTCGAGTTTGTACGGCAGGAGAAGGCGCGTTCATTGCGGTTTTCTCGTTCGGGGCAGGCCGCGACTGTAACGCGCTCCGCAACGGTTCGGCAACTGCGCGGATTGGCGCGCGTCAGCGGTGGCGTACCGCTTGCACGGCTATAATTCACTGCATTGCATGCGCGCAGCGCACAGGTATCCCGCCTCCATGGACCTCACGGACCTCGAAACGCCCGCACTGATTCTCGATCGCACCAAGCTTGATCGCAATGTCGCACGCATGCGCGAGCACTTGACGAAGCTCAAGGTCGCGCTGAGACCCCACGTCAAGACGGCGAAATCGATCGACGTGCTGCGTCGCGTGCTCAAGGATCCGCCAGGCGGGGTTGAACGCGAGCCGGGTGGCATCACGGTATCGACCTTGAAGGAGGCGGAGTATTTCTTCTCCAACGGCGTCAGGGACATTCTTTACGCGGTCGGCATGGCGCCGAACAAGCTACTGCACATCGCGGAGCTTCGGCGCAAAGGCGCCGACGTCGCACTCATACTGGATAGCATTGAGGCAGCCAATATTGTTGCAGCGAAAGGCCAGGAGCTGGGAGTCGAGTTCCCGGCGCTGATCGAAATCGATAGCGACGGCCATCGGTCAGGCATCAAGCCGGGCGACTCGATGCTGCTGGATATCGGTGGACGTCTGCACGAGCGAAACGGCACGCAGCTGCGCGGCGTGCTGACGCACGCGGGCGATTCCTCCAACTGCAGCTCGATCGACAAGATTCGCGCGCTCGCCGAACGCGAGCGTGCCGCGGTGGTTCAGTGTGCCGAGGCCCTGAAGCGCGCCGGTTTGCCATGCCCGGTTGTAAGCGTCGGCTCGACGCCGACCGCGACCTTTGCGGAGCGCATGGACGGCGTCACTGAAGTGCGTGCCGGCGTATACATGTTCTTCGACCTCGTCATGGCAGGACTGGGTGTGTGCACGCTCGAAGACATCGCATTGACAGTCATGACGAGTGTGATCGGACACCAACCCGATCGCAACTGGATCATCACTGACGCGGGCTGGATGGCGATGTCGCGCGATCGCGGCACCGCGAAGCAGCGGGTAGATCAGGGCTACGGTGTCGTGTGCGACCTGGCTGGAAAGCCGATCGACGACCTCATCGTCGCTGAAACCAATCAGGAGCATGGCATTGTCGCTGACCGCCGCGGGCGGCCCGTCGATCTGGCCCGCTTTCCAGTGGGAATGTTGCTGCGCGTGATGCCGAACCATGCGTGTGCCACGGCGGCGCAGTACTCGCAGTATCACGTCATCGCCGGAGAGCCGGTCATCGAAGCCGTATGGCCCCGCTTTAGTGGCTGGTAATCGCTCGGAACACCGCTTGCTTTCTGCTGGCGGGAGATAACGCCATGGAATGGATTGCCGACCCGAACGCCTGGGTTGCCCTCGCGACGCTTGCCGCACTCGAAATCGTGCTCGGCGTCGACAACATCATCTTCATTTCGATACTTGTCGGCCGTCTGCCGGAAGCGCAGCGGGCGCGCGCAAGAACGCTCGGCCTTGCACTGGCTGCCGTCACGCGCATCGGCCTGCTGCTCTCGATTACGTGGGTGATGTCGCTCACTGAGCCATGGTTTACGATCTTCGGCAAAGATTTTTCTGGGCGCGACATCATCCTGCTCGGCGGCGGTCTATTCCTGCTGTGGAAAAGCGTGCACGAGATCCATGGCTCGCTGGAAGGCGAGGACGACGAGCTCGATACGGGCGTCGCAGCCAAGGGTGCATCTTCTTTGGCGGCGATCATCGGTCAAATCGCCGTAATCGACATCGTTTTCTCCCTCGATTCCGTAATAACGGCAGTCGGACTGGTCGACGAGGTCGAGATCATGATCATTGCGATCCTGCTCGCTGTC